>CAYUOG010000032.1:0-7041 GCA_964446335.1 uncultured Thermoplasmatales archaeon | reverse complement strand
TTGGAGATGCGTTTATAACCCATATAGGTGTAAAAGCAGCCCTCGGTTACAATCCGAGAAGTACAACTGATTGGAAGGGCACAAGACCAAGCACAAGGATGGGAGCAGTTGCAATGCTCAGAGAAGAGCTTATAAAAGCAAGGAGTACAAAGGCCTTGGTTAAGAAAAAGAAAAAAGAGCCTGAGGAGGTTGAACCTCTAACTCAACTGTTTATAGAGATACTGGATGGAAAGCTACCATTAATGGTTCATGTACATAAAGAAGATGACATAGTTACTCTCATAAATCTTGTTAAAGAGTTTGGAATAAAAGCGGTTGTAAACCATGGCTGTGATGTTCATTCAGAGGAACTCTGGGAGAAGGTGAAAAAGGAGAAGATGGATGTCATATTTGGACCAATAGATTCTTTTGCCTATAAAGTGGAATTAAAGAACGAAAGTTGGAGGAACATAGAGCATATAGTTAAAGTTAGGCCAAGATTTTCAATAATGAGTGATCATCCTATTGTGTTACAGAGAAACCTCTTTTTGCAACTCAGGTTTTTCCTCAGATTTGGAATGTCAAAGGAAGAAGCAATTTCCCTCATATCTGGAATGGGAGCAGATATTCTGGGAGTAAAAAATATTGGAAAGATAAAACCGGAATGTCTTTCATCATTTGTAATATGGAATAAAGATCCCTTTTCCATGGACGCCTATCCAATCATGGTAATAGGAGAAGGAAAGGTAGTTTATGAGGAGTAGATGATAGATAGAATATGATGTGAGGAGTTATATGCTTGTACAGGAGATAATGAGCAGAGATGTTGTTACAATATCAAAGGATGAGACTGCCTTTGATGCAAGTATAAAATATAGAGACAAGAAGGTTGGCTGCCTGCTTGTTGTTGATAAAGATAAATGTGTGGGCATACTTACAGAAAGAGATCTGATAGAACGCGTAATATGCGAGGAGAGAGAACCTAAACAAACCAAGATATCTGAAATCATGTCAAAGAATTTGAAAACCATACATAAATTGGCAAAGATTGAGGATGCAATTAGATTAATGAAAATGCACAATATAAAGAAGTTGCCTGTTGTATCAAATGATACTCTTGTTGGTATTGTTACTATCACAGATATCTCCCGTGCAAGACCTGAGCTAAGCAAGAGGTTTATTGATTCTTGGGTTAAGGTGAGATGGGAAGATTAACAAAAGAGCTAAAAAGGCTCATTGTTTAACACTGGCTATGCGCATAATTGCTGGAAGTGCATCGAAATCTACAGCTGAGGATTTATCAAAGCTACTTAACACCAAACTGGTTGACGTGGCCATTAAAAGATTCATTGACGGGGAATGCTACGTAAGGATAAACGAAGATGTAAAAGGAGAGAATATTGTAATCGTTCAGACCACCTATCCTGATAAGAATATAGTAGAATTGTTTTTGCTACAGGATGCTGCAATTGAAGCGGGTGCAAAATCAATATTCCTTGTCATTCCATATTATGGGTATTCTCGACAGGATAAGAAGTTTGAGGATGGAGAACCTATAAGTGCAAGGGCAATTGCAGAGCATCTTAGCTTGCATGCAGATGGTGTAATAACAGTCGATCCACATAAGGAGCATATACTCGATTTTTTCAAAATCCCCGCCTATAGCTGTTCCGCTACAGCTCAGATAGGAAATTATCTGAAGGAGAAGGTGGATATGGTTCTTGCCCCGGATAAAGGAGCTGTCAGCAGAGCAAAAGCTGTGGCAGAGATAATAAATTGCGATTATGATTTTCTTGAAAAGAGGAGAATAGATGATACTACAATAGAGATAAAAACAAAGAAGATGGATGTGGATGGCAGGAAAGTGGCTATAGTAGATGATATCATTTCTACAGGTGGAACCATGGCAAGGGCTGCACAGGAGATAAAAAAACAGGGTGCAGTTGAAACATATATTGTATGTACCCATGGGTTATTTGTTGGAAATGCCCTAGAAAAATTGATGAACTCAGGATGTAAAGAGATATTATCAACAGATACGGTAGTTACAAAGTTCAGCAAGATAAAGATTGCACCTGAGATTGCCAACAAAATGAGAGAGGTAGGTAAGTATTTATAAGAAAATGATTTTTAGGGTTGTAAAATTCTGGTGATGTCTATGAGAAAGCGTGCACTGAAGGTATTGAAACAACAAGAGATTTCAAAAAGAGCCCATATTGCTCAATCAAATACAAAGAGAGAGGAGAAAAAGATAATTTCTAAGAAGGAACTATCAACGGTTTTTTTCCTCTCAGGCATAATGTTAATCACCCTGTTTTTTACCACTTACTTCAACTACACCTCAGGAGTTGCAATTAATCCAGATGGTACAACTCTTGGAGAAAAGTACTTCTTCTCTGGTACTGACCCATACTACAACATGAGATTGATAGAAAAGACCATTGAAACTGGGCATTACCCTTATCTCGATGGAGTATACGGTGGTCTTGATCCTCTGTTAAATTATCCACTTGGTGGATCTGGAGGTAGACCTCCTCTATTCAACATGCTTACCATAGGTATCTCAAAGATACTCTCTCTATTCATGAACCCTATAGATGCCCTTGGGTATAGCATGCAGTTTTTGCCAGCTATCTATGGCGCATTGCTGGTTATACCCATATATTTCATAGGAAAACGTTTGTTCAACAGAAGAGTTGGACTATTTGCTGCGCTTCTAATTCCGCTAATACCCATCCACATAAGCTCTGGTCACGGTGCATCCTATGCCCTTTATGATCACGATTCCTTTGTTCTGCTTATTACAGTTACCTCTTTCATGTTTTTGATAATGAGCTTTAAGGAAGAAAATGCCAAAAAATCCACTCTGCTTGCAATGATGGCAGGTGTTTTTGTTGGTGCAATGTCTCTCACATGGGTAGCAGCGAGATATATATATTCTCTCATTGCACTCTATGCAGTAGTGCAGATGCTAATAGATATCTTCAGATCAAAAATAAATAGTAAGTCTATCAGAGTGCCACTTACGGCATTAGTGACTGGTTATATCATTGCGTTTCCTTTATATTTTGTAAAGTATGGACTTAAACCAGATTTGCCTCTTTATCTTATCCTGATAGTTGCTGGATTTGGAGCAATCTATATGCTGATAGGAAAAAAGAACATACCATGGATTATCTCTATACCGGCTATAGCTGGTATAGGCATTGTATCGCTTGTATTTCTCTACATGATCAGAGATATCAATACCACCAATCCAATTATTAGTCCGCTAAAGAGTTTGGCAATAACCATATTTGGTGGTGTGTATCATACAAAAGTCTCTCGTACCATCGCAGAGGCTATGTCCTTCGGTATAAGCAAAACTATTCTTTCCTTTGGTCCTGCTCTGTATCTAATGGCATGGGTTGCATTTGTGTATTTCATTCTCTGGAAAAGGTTAATCAAAAAGTGGGAAACTGTAGTAGTGTTCTTTACCGTATGGTTCTTAACAGATATGTATCTCTCAGCATCTGCCGGTCGTTTTCTCAATGACCTTGTACCATTAGTTGCTATACTATCAGGAGCGATTGTTGATCTGATAATAACAAAGACAAATTATAAGCAGATGTTAAAGGGAATTAAAAGTACCGGTGGATTCAGAGGAATCAAAAAATCTGTAAAACTTCTTCATGTATTTGGCATACTCTTCATAGCTCTCTTAGTCGTACTCCCTAATGTTTTTCTATCTCTCGATGCTGCTGTTCCAGGCATAGAGAAGAGAGAGATGTTTGGCAATAACTACAGCGCAGGTTTTGGGCTTGGAGTTCATACAGAACAGTACTGGGCAGATGCCTTTTCATGGCTGAGGAAACAAAACGAGAACATATCCAACGAGGCAGATAGACCCGCCTTCATCTCCTGGTGGGACTATGGGTTTTACTGCGTAGCTGTAGCAAAAAATCCGACTGTTGCAGATAACTTCCAAGAAGGTATACCGCCGGCTGCAAACCTTCATACTGCACAGAGTGAAGATGAAGCTATAGCAGTCTTTATAGCTAGGCTGGTACAAGGGGACATGAAAAACAATGATGGTAAGGTATCAGAGGGTGTCAGGCAGATTTTTGAGAAATACTTTGGAAACAACACCTCTAATCTTATAGATATATTCGAAAATCCAAAAGGACATAAAAATTCATCTTACGGTGAAACCGTCGGTAAAAAGTATGGTGGAAAGAAATATACAGTGAGAGAGGAAAATGCCTTATATCATGATGCTACAAAGTTTTTGACAGACCATCTAAACGATAATCAGATAAACCTGCTCTACAGAGATCTGCAGATTGAAACAGGCAAAAGCATAAGATACTATGGTGTAGAGGGATATGACATGAACATTTTTAATGTATTTACTTTCCTCGCTGATAAAGGTACGTTTAGTTATGAAACTAGAGAAGATGATTATTACAAACTAATGTACATGGACGCAAACGGGAGAACATACACAGTTGAACAGGTAGAAAATTTAACAAAGATGCTAACAAAACAGCAGATATGGAATCTCCATCTTCGTAATTATGCCAAGAAAAAAATGCCATTTTTCAATTCTATGGCATATAAGGTTTATGTCGGTCCAATTGATAATCGAACCTATGATAGGTATGCATCAACAGGATATTTCTATCAGCTACTTCAACTCAATCACATCTATGCCCCAACAGAGGGGTTAAAACACTTTATTGCCGAATACATATCGCCAGTAACAAAAGAAAAACCTATGTACTTTGATAGAGCGAGAGAATGCCTTGGAATGCCTGCCGTTGTTATTGCAAAGTACTATGAAGGTGCAGTATTGAATGGTACAATAACGTGTACGAATCGACCAATGAGAGTTGCAGTCGCAGTAGTTAAAACAACAGTTGGAACATCTGTCAAAATAAAGCATGACATGATGTATACGGACAATGATGGAAAGTTTAAACTCATTGCGCCAGCTGGGAATATATCATTAGTTCTATACTACATTGCATATAGTGGAAATAGACCAGTTGAATATGATGTTAAAGAGATAACGTTCAATAGTACAACAGATTCGCAGTTTTCTCCGATATCTGAGGATGAGGCAACAAGGAGACCTGGAATCAATTATAATAGAACATTGAACATAACGATAGACCCTGCAAATCTTGAGGGCATAGTTTTTGATGATGTGAATGGAAACGGTAGTTACGATGCTGGTATAGATATTCCGCTTAAAGATATCCAGATTGTGTTAAAGGATAATATTCATTACAATTCTTATTTAGCCATAACAAACGAGAGTGGATACTACAATTTCACAAACCTTTTCCCAAGCGTGTATAGCCTTACAGCAACTGAAAATGGAATAGATTTGCATAAAAATGAGAGTCTTTTCTTAGGTATTGGAAACAATACATACAACATAACAAAACCAAAAACATCCACAGTAGAAGGAAAGATATATCTAGACAGCAATAAAGATGGAACTTATGATACAGGAGAGGAAATAAGAGATGCAGAGGTTAAACTCATATATTCAAAGACCGGCAAAGAAGTTGCTAATTTAACTACCTCCCAAGATGGTGAATTTAGATTTACCGATGTTATTCCTGGAAGTTACACTATAAATGCAACCCTGTTGAATAATACCACTAATGCTATAGCTTATTTGGCAAGTGAAAGCATCGATGTGGGAGAGAATCAAACGATTCAACACAATGTTTCTCTTGAACTTGCAAAAATAGGCGTCTCTGGATATACAACCTACAATGGCAATCCACTCACAGGCGTGAAAATTAAATTCAACGCAGCACCTGTAGAAAATAACACCGCTGAGAGTGCTAGCGTTACTTCCAACAGTACAACAGGATTTTACTCTATCAAACTAAAACCAGGTACTTACAACATCTCTGCATCTCTGGAAGTTTCTCAAAATAATGCAACAACCAGATACTCCTACAGTGGTACACTATCTATATCGGTTGGGCAAACTCCAATTACCAACTTTAACATTGCTCTGATAAGGGAAGATTAAACATTTAACACAGTAATTCATTACATCCTATGATGCTGAGTTTAGAAGAGGGAAAGATAGCTGTTCGTTTTGCCAGGGATGTCATAGATAGCTATGTGAGTAATAAAGAGTTAAAAAAGATAGATTTTAACAAGAAATTCGATGAAAAATCTGGCGCATTTGTAACTATTTTGACCTATCCCGATCATGATTTAAGGGGATGTATAGGTATACCTGAGCCAATCTATGAATTAAAGCAAGCAATAGAAGAAGCTGCTAGGTCTGCAACTAGAGATCCGAGATTTCCGCCACTGTCAAAGGATGAGTTGGGAAGGGTGATTGTAGAGGTTACAATACTTACCCCACCTAAGATCATAAAGGTTGATAATCCAAAAGAATATCTATCAGAGATAAAGATTGGTAGAGATGGATTGATTGCCGAAAGAGGTTTCTACAGAGGTTTATTGCTTCCTCAGGTTCCTGTTGAGTGGAACTGGGATGTTGAAGAGTTTTTATCCCAAACGTGCATGAAGGCAGGTCTGCCACCAGATGCTTGGTTTGAAAAGAATACAAAGATTTACAGGTTCAGCGGACAAATATTTGCAGAGAAAGAGCCGCATGGAGAAATAGAGGAGAGGAGAATTGATAGAGAAGGTAATTGAAGGAAAGGCATACGTAGAGGGAGCATTTTCGGAGTGTTGTATAGGTATAGAACATGGAAAAATAGTAAAAATTGCCAAACTATTGAAAGGAGAAGAACATATAAGGCTAAAGGGATTGATACTTCCCGCTGCCATTGATATACACGTACATTTTAGAGATCCAGGATTTCCGGAGAAAGAAGATTTTTCGAGCGGTACTATCTCTGCCGCGTTTGGGGGAGTCTCCTGTGTATTGGATATGCCAAATACATCACCAGCAACTACAACACCAAATTTGTGTAAAGATAAAATAAACATTGGAGAAAAAAAGGCATTCATTGATTTTGGAATTTATGCTGGTATAAACGAGGAAAACATAGATTATTTGAATGATCTTTCTCAGTTTTG
>CAYUOG010000031.1:0-7043 GCA_964446335.1 uncultured Thermoplasmatales archaeon | reverse complement strand
TAGCTTATTCACATAATCATGCCAGATGCCATACCTCAGCACAGACATTGCCCAATTTGCGGGAAGGCAATACCTCTAGAAGAGGAATTCTGCTCTGAAGCGTGCAGACAGAAGTATCAGAAGTTATTAAAAAGAAGAAAACAGCTTCTACTCCTAATGTATATAGCACTCTTTGCTATCGTTATTATAATGTTCGTAATTCCAAAAATGGTACCCTGATTACTCTGCAAGTTCTTCCTGAAGGTCGTTAAGCATCTCAGTAAGCACATCTTCCAAAACAGGATTTCTGTATTCTCTATGCCCTCCATTTGCAAGTTTCGCTCTTACCACAAAATCCTTACCTTCCTTGATAACCTTGATTGTACATATTGGCTCCATGGTATCACCAGACGTTAACCCGTATTTATGAATTCTATTTATACTTTTTGTGAAAGCTTAATTTATCATAACCATTTATCCATCAGTATGCTCAGAAGACCAGCAGTTGCAGGTCAGTTCTACGCAGGGTCAAAGGAGAGACTCGAGGCAGAGATAGAGGATTGCTTTCTGGACAAGAGAGGGCCGGGTGTAATTGGGGAGATAAAAGAGGGAGATAACAAACTAAAAGGCGTAGTTGTTCCCCATGCTGGATACATGTATTCTGGGGCAATAGCTGCACATTCATACAATGCCATAGCAAGGGATGGTTTTGCAGATGTGTTTGTTATTTTAGGACCAAACCATACAGGTATTGGATCAGGAGTATCTCTGTTTCCAGAGGGAAAATGGGAAACGCCTCTTGGAAAAATATCTATTGAGAAGGAGTTTGCAAAGCTGTTGCTTGGAGGAATAATTGATGCAGACGAATCTGCACACATCTATGAGCATAGCATAGAAGTTCAGCTTCCTTTTCTTCAGTATATGGGAAGAGAGAGAACTTTTTCCATCGTTCCAATCTGTATGGCTATGCAGGATTATGATATATCAAAAGAAGTTGGTGAGCTGATTGCAAATGCGATAGATAAGTACAATAAAAGAGTGATAATAATCGCAAGCTCTGATTTTTCACATGTTGGGTTTAACTACTCTACTCTTCCACCTTCAGGAAAACGCGTAGATGAGTATGCAATGGAACAGGATAAGATAGCCATAGACAAAATTCTTGAACTTGACGCTAGAGGACTAATAGAAGAAGTATATCAAAAAAACATAACTATGTGTGGATATGGATGTGTTGCATCTATGCTTATTGCAGCGAAGAATTTGGGTGCAAGTAATGCAGAACTGCTTAAGTATGGAACTTCCTATGAAGTGGCACCAGCAAACTCCTGTGTAGGGTATGGTGCAATAGCAGTTTATTAGGTGAGACTATGGAGAAGATACCAACCGTCAAAGATATTAAATTGTGCAAGGGAATGAATATAGACAATCTTGTTAGAGAAATGAAAAAATCAGGGGGATTTGTTGCAAAGAAGGTTGCCGTAGCTGCAGACATAGTCGAAAAAATGTTGAGAGATAAAAACTGCTTTACCTTTCTCTCTTTTCCTGCCTGTATAATTGCTACTGGAGTTAGAGGCGTTATTGTAGAGATGATAAAGAACAAATGGGTTGATGCAATTGTTACTACCTGTGGTACTTTAGATCATGACCTTGCTAGAGTTTGGAGAGATTATCTTCACGGATCTTTTTTGATGGATGACGTTGAGTTGCATAAAAAAGATATACACAGGCTAGGAAACGTTCTTGTACCCATGGAATCTTATGGAAGAATCCTTGAGGAAAAGATGCAACCAATACTTGCTGATCTTTATAAAGTAAAAAAAGAGTGGTCAACTAAAGACATAATCTGGGAGTTTGGAAAGAGACTTGAGAACGAAGAAAAAGGGAAAGAATCTATTCTCTACTGGGCGTGGAAAAACAACATACCAATATTTGTTCCTGGAATAACAGATGGTGCATTCGGTTCACAATTATGGCTCTTTTATCAAGAACACCGAGACTTCAAGATAGATTTACTAGAGGATGAACAGGATTTGTCTGATATTGTGTTTAATGCAAAAAAGAGTGGTGCCATAATAATTGGTGGAGGCATATCAAAGCATCACGTGATATGGTGGAATCAATTCAAAGAAGGTTTAGATTATGCAGTATATCTTACAACAGCAGTGGAATACGATGGTAGTTTAAGTGGTGCACAAACTAGAGAGGCAATTTCATGGGGCAAAATAAAGGAGATGGCAGATCATGTTACGGTAGAAGGAGATGCTACAGTCACTTTACCAATTATAGTAGGGGCAATTATTGAAAGGTTAAAAAAATAGTAACTACTTCCTGCGCTGTAAGGCTAATGGAAGCCATTTTATTGCTCTTGGGAGGTTTGGAAGGGATTTACCTGCCTTTAAATCCATGGCAGTTTTTACGTAGAGCTCAACAAGCTCATTGAACTTTTTCTTTCCGTAATCTATAGTAGCCTTTGCAGGCTCACCAATGTATCCGTCCTTTGCTCCGAGTTCCTTGAAAGTTTTTCTGAAGTTTCTTTTAGATAGTGGAGGCAAATGTACATCTGGTAAAGATTTATATGATGAATCAAGCAGATAGGGATAAAGATACTGCATTATAGAAGTCTCTTCATATCCACCATGGATATCTCCTTTCTTCTCTTTTTGATAAAAGTATGATGAAGTGGGTTCGACTATTCTTATGGCATATTTTGACATTGCCTTTTTCATACCTCGATATAGAGCCTTCAAGTAAAAGGGATCCATGTGATAGGTGCAGATCATCAGATACCTAAAACCATGTTTTGCAAGAGATGCTACAGTATCATATATGATGTCATCCAAGGCATTTGCATTTACAGATATGGTACCAGGAAAATCAACAGCAAAGCCGCTATGACCAATAGGAAGAGAGGGCAAAAGAATAGGAGAAATCTTTGTTTTACTCTTTTTGATACGTCTGATAGCCTCCTTTGTAGCCTCCTCAGCTATAAAAAGATCCGTACCAACAGGTAGATGAGGACCATGTTCTTCTAACGGACTGATTGGTAGGAAGAATACTGTCGTCTCTCTATCAAGATCATCGATCTGTTTCCAGTTTAGCTCATCTAGCCTTGTAATCCTCTCATTTTTCTTTATCCTCTTTGTTTTCTTTTTGGTTGCCTTTTTCTTCTGTTTCATGTGGTGACCTCACAACCATCTTCTGTTACTATTACAGTATGCTCCCATTGACTTACTATACCTCTCTTCTCATCAACTAGTTGAGGATAGGAATGAATACATCTAGCATTAACCAGCTTCTGCAAATTATTTTTTGTATCGGGAATAAAAGGGGTGCACCACCGCTCTGCAAATGGAAGTGTTTTGAATCTATCTTCTATTTTCTTTACCATCAATCTTATTCTTATGTCTCTAACTGCTGGTTTTCTTAAGTACAAATAGATGTTACTTATACTCCTTGATACCACCCTTCCCGCACCCGTACTAGCAAAGGGCTCTATAGCTATCACATATCCCTCTTTTAGAACCTTAAAAGTTTTTTCTGGAACATTGGGTATTGATAACCCTGCATGTAATTTGTATCTCTCCAAACTGTGTCCTGAAAGATTCTCAATTGGTTTAAAGCCT
Source organism: uncultured Thermoplasmatales archaeon (assembly GCA_964446335.1). Taxonomy (GTDB): domain Archaea; phylum Thermoplasmatota; class E2; order DHVEG-1; family B18-G2; genus CAYUOG01. The sequence continues at coordinate 3,438 of CAYUOG010000031.1, read as the reverse complement.
TTAGATTGAATTATAGAGGATGAAACCTTACCTATATCTTTAAGCTTTACACTAGGTTTTATCATATCTATAACTCCATACAGCGCCTCTCTTGAAGCATCTATCAAATCTGCATATCTATCGCTCCCGACTTCTACTGTAGCAGCAGTATCTGCAATGTATCCATCTATATGTGCCCCAACATCTAACTTTACTACGTCTCCCTTTCTAAATCTGTATTCTGCATCATTATGAGCTGGAGTGAAGTGAGCAGCAACCTCATTTACAGAAATGTTAACAGGAAAAGCTAAGTCTCCTCCAGATTCTCTAATCTTTCTTTCAACCATTTCAACAATTTCCAAATAGGATACACCCTCTTCAATATGCTTTATACCTAACTCTCTAGCATTCGCTGCTATTTTACCTGCTCTTTTATATTTCTGGTATATCTCTCTATCCACCTTCTACCACATCCATTATTCTCTTCTCAGGTATTGCTCCCTCTCTCAATATCCTGGGTTTCCTCTTAGTTAGGTCAACAATAGTAGATGGTTTTCCCTCTAGTGTGCCATCATCTATGGCTATAATTTCCATCTTCAACTGTTTTTCTATTTCCTCTATACTCTCTGGAACATTCATTCCATGGATGTTTGCACTAGTAGCAGTTAAAGGACCTGTTCTTGAGAGTAGTTGGATTGCTTTTTTGTTGTTAGGTATTCTCAAGGCAACATTTGGCAAACCCGCTGTTACGATATCCGGAATATTTTTCTTTTTTAGTATAATGGTTAAAGGACCTGGAAGAAATGCATTGATTATAACCTTTGCTAAATCATTCACAAAAGCGATTTCTTCAATCTCTTCTTTTGAAGATACTGCTACAGGTAAGGGGTTACTAAAAGGTCTACGTTTAATCTCAAATACTCTCTCTACAGCATCCTTATTATAGACAGATGCACCAAGTGCATAAAGGGTATCAGTTGGATAGACAATAATGCCTCCCTCTAATACATAGCGACGGATAAAAGAGAGATTTTCAGTTCTCATGTTCCTCTTTCATCTTTAGTATGTCTCCAAGTGTAAGTCCACCATGGGTTCTGGATGTATGGAGATGTATCTCTTCAATCTCTTGAAAAAGTGTTATGCCCAGTTCCTTTTCAAGTTTTTTAACAGTTTCATCAGATGGGCGAAGGTCTCCATTTTCCATCTTAGTGATTGCAACTGTTGGCTCACCTATTCTAAAACCAAGTTCTTCTCTTGTCAGCCCCTTCTTCATCCTCGCCTCTTTTATTTTTTCACTCCAGTTTGAAACAAGAATTTTGTTCATTTTCTTGAAAAGGTCTTCCTTTTTTTCGACTTTTCTAACTGTTTTTGCTTTTTTTGCAGGAGACGTTGACTTTGGAACTTCCAGAGCCTTACCATACTTTGCACAGTCAGGACAAACAAACATCTTTACTCCATCTATGAGAACAGGCCTACAAGATGGAGATTCCTTTCCACACAACTCGCATTGCATAACATCATACCCTCCTTTTGATTATAATTAGATAAGACCTGCCTTTTGGAGAAGCAGAATGTCCTCTGTACTGAGCTTCTCTCCCCTTTTGAACCTCTCAAATATCTCACTTGCCTCTTTCTTTATTGAAGATGTCTCTTTACTTCTCCTCTCTCTTCTATGCGTTTCCTTCAGCGAAGATATTTCTCTCTCCAGCTCATGTATCTTATCGACACACTCAATAAAACTCTTATGAGTCTTGTCCGCATCTATCTTTATAAAAATTATTCTTTCCTGTATCTCATTGACCCTCTTTACCAGAGAATCTGTTTGTTTAAGGAGTTTTAGCATGGTTTCGTGCTCATTCTGTGCCTTCTCTGCAAGCTCCTCTACTTTTGCATGCTGTCTCTCCGCTCTCTCCTTTGCAATCTTAAGCCCCTCCAACGCCCTCTTCAGCTTTATGTCCTCATTTAGTTTTCTTTCATGTTCTTTTATCTGAGCATGAAGATGAGCTATCCTCTCAATGACCTCTTTTTCTTTCTGTGGAGTCATGGGCTGAGTCATCTGCTCGTGTTCAAGCTTTTTCAGTTCCTTCTTCAACTTGCTTAGATTTATTCCAAGGGCCGATGACCTTGATTTTTCTATTTCCCTTATCCTTCTCTTTGCCTCCAAGTATACCTTGTTGAGTTCGTCTCTCTTTTTCTTTGCTTCTCTAACCCTCTGATTCAACTCGTCTCTTTTTTTCTTATGATCTCTTATCTTATTTCTAAGCATCCTTATCTCTGCATTAAGCTGGTCTCTCTCCTCACACAATCTCTTTGATTCCTCGTGTAGCTGGTCTCTTCTCTTCTTTAACTCGTTGGCTTTGTTCTGAAGATTTTCTCTCTCTCTTTCAAGGTCTTCGATTGATTTTTCCATCCTCATTATCCTCTAAACATCCTGTAAAGGAACTTTAAAGGATAAAGAACATTTATTTCTTAAGTATTTCGTATAAGACAGATAAGTTTTTATTGTTTTGTATTATTTTCCTTTCCCACTCGGAAGTGATACCTATGAAACAGGGGTTTTTGGCATACATATTGCTAGTGATAATGCTATTCTCTGCCGTACCTGTTCAATCTCTTGAAGAAGGAACAGCAACCATATTTTACAGAACCGTAACAGTCTATGCACCTGCAGTGGCAAGAACGAGTGAGGGATTAACAGGAGTAGTATCGGTAATAACAGTCACTGTTCAGAATGGTACAGGATGCAGCGGCAAGGTTTTTGTTGAGACCTCTCCACTAACTCAGATAGACATGCAGGGGTCTGCTCGTCTTGCAGTAATGGTGGCTGGTTCTCTCACAGGGATAGATACTTCCAATTATGACTTCTTTTTTGTTGTCAAGACACCTGCACCAATAATAGGAGGGCCATCAGCAGGTGGAGTTATGACTGTAGCTACAATAGCAGCGTTGGAAGGTTGGAAACTTGATAATGCGACCATGATGACGGGCATGATAGATCCAGATGGAAGTATAGGTCCTGTTGGTGGAATACCAGAGAAAATAGATGCTGCACACTCTGTTGGTGCACGGAGATTTCTTATACCAAAAGGTCAGATGAACGTGTATAAAACTGTTACAAAAACGACGAACATAGGAGGAATTATCAGTATAACTCAAGAGAGGGTTCCCATAAATCTCTCTCAATATGCAAGCAAGTATGGCATTGAAGTGGTTGAAGTGGAGGATATAAGTGATGCGGTCTTTTACTTTACAGGACATTCCTTTGAATCTCCATCTACAAATGAGACGATAACAACGGAGAATTATACATCTTCAATGAAACCTCTTGCAGAATCTCTGCTAAAAGAGGCGGATCAGAGTTTTAATGATGCAAGAGAATTATTCAACTCATCTAAGAACAGCATACCTGATTCCTTCTTTTCTCCTTATAGGAGACAGGTTGAGGAGATTCTCTCGAAG
>CAYUOG010000030.1:0-7240 GCA_964446335.1 uncultured Thermoplasmatales archaeon | reverse complement strand
AGCTTCTGCCTTACTTGTTACGGTTCCAACGATTAACATCAAGTAATATTTTGTTCATTTGCTTATAAACGGATTGTTGTACAAGTGTTATCCAAAAGTTTTAATTGCCTTAGTGTATTTGCCTACCCATTACTTAGAGGGAGGTAGAATATGTCATCTATCTTAGAATATGAGCCAAAACTTGTATGGAAACATTTTGATGAGATAAGGAAAATACCGAGATGTTCCAAGCATGAAGAGAAGATAAGGCAGTATCTGTTGAATTTTGCGAAAGAACATGGATTAGAGGCAAAAACAGATAAGATAGGTAATGTCTTGATAAAGAAACCAGCAAGCAAGGGCATGGAAAAGAAACCCATCGTGATACTCCAAGGACATATGGATATGGTCTGTGAAAAGAACAAGGAAGTAAAGCACGATTTTAGTAAAGATCCAATAAAACTCAAGATAGAGGGAGATCATCTCACCGCTGATGGAACAACTCTTGGGGCAGATGATGGAGTTGGTGTGGCTATAATACTCGCCATACTGGAAGCTAAGGATATAAAACATGGGCCAATTGAGGCACTGTTTACTGTGGATGAAGAAACGGGTTTAACAGGCGCATTTGCGCTTGAATCAGGATTTCTAAAAGGAAAGATAATGATCAACCTTGATAGTGAAGATTTTGGAGTTATAACTGTTGGATGTGCCGGTGGCGGAGATACAATCATAACATTACCAATCAAAAAACAGAAGATAGACCAGAATAAAGACATCTTCTCAGTTAGAGTGTACGGATTGAGAGGAGGTCATTCTGGTGTGGATATACATGAGCAGAGGGGAAATGCAATAAAATTACTCTCAAGAATACTCTGGAAGGCAAAAGAGAAATGCAACATCTTGATATCTGATATAACCGGTGGAGACAAGCACAACGCGATACCAAGAGAAGCAACAGCAATAGTTGCAGTGGATGAAAAGGATAAAAATGAATTCCTGAAGATTGTAGATAATGAGGCAAAGGATATTCTTGAAGAAATAAAACCCATAGATCCTGGATTTAAGGTTGAAACAAAGGAGAGCAAAGAGGATAAGGAATTTCTCGACAAGAAATCAACAGAGACTGTTGTTAATCTCCTCTATGGATTGCCTCATGGCGTATTGGCAATGAGTTTTGATATACCTGATTTGGTAGAAACCTCAACAAACCTTGCAAAGGTGAGAGTAGATGGAGAGAACATAACAATTGCAATGAGTTCAAGGAGTTCAATAAAATCTGCCCTACAGGCAACTAGAGACAGAATACATGCAATTGCCTCTCTCGCTGGAGCAAAGGTTGAGGAAGGAGAACCCTATCCTGGATGGAAGCCGAACATGCAATCCAAACTTCTTGCTTTAGCTAGAAAAGTATTCAAAGATATGTTCAAAGAAGAGGCAAAAGTAGAGGCAATACATGCAGGGCTCGAGACTGGAATAATAGGAGAAAAATTCCCTGGAATGGACATGATTTCCATAGGACCTACGATAAAATATCCGCATTCTCCGGATGAATACGTTGAAATCAGCAGTGTAGAAAAATTCTACAAGTATGTTCTAAAATTACTTGAGGAGATCTAATCTCCTCTGTATTTTTTGCATATTTTTTGTAGTTCTTCTGGACACCTTTCTATTTTGCCAGTTTTTAGATACTTATGAAAAAGGTCTAACCAAAACGGTTTTTCGTCACAGTGTTTAAGGAAAGTAACAAATTTAACCAATAACTGTACTGTATCAGAAGTAACGACATGCTCAATATTGCAAGCATCTTTATCTGCGATGCTTTTGTCTAAACCAAGGGCTACTAAAAAATCTCTGAGGGCACCATGTCTTCTTTCCAGCTCCTTTGCTATTTTTAAACCTTTTTTTGTAAGTGATGCACCTCTATACCTTTCATAATTCACATAGTTTTTCTTCTCTAGTTTCTGAAGCATTTCTGTAACGCTGGCAGGTGCTATCTTCATGCATCCAGCTATGTCTTTGGTACGAACTTGTCCATTTGTCCCTCCAAGTTGGTAGATACATTCCATATATTCCTCTACCGTTCTCTGTTTCATCTATATCCCTAAAAGTATCAATTTCATAATTGCGCCCACAACAACTGCGGTTCCAATCATAATCATTGTAGCTTTTAACATATCCTTAACACCAAGTTCTCTGGTAAGTACTGCAAAGGTAGCAACGCATGGAAAGTAAATAGTTAGCATAGTTACGGCAATAACAAGCTGTAAAGGAGACATTCCCAGTGAAAGGAGCAAACCTACGGCAAGGTCCTTTCTGAGAAAACCCATGATAAGAGCGATACTTGCACTTCCAGGTAAACCAAATAGCATGTTTGTAAATGGAGATAGAATATTGCTTATCCACTGTAAAATACCAAGAACATAAAGTACATTCACTATGAAAACTCCCAAGAAAAGGAAAGGTATGGCATCTTTTAAGAACCATCTGATTCTCATCCATGTCTTCTTTGTCACTGCAATTAGACTAGGTCTATGATAAGGCGGTATCTCAAGAAATATCTCTGGGCTCTCTCCCTTAACCAGCTTGTTTAGGATCAAACCCATAATTATGTATAAGATGCCAAGAGTCAGAAAAACCATGATAATATATTTTATACCATACTTTCCCAATGCACCAAAAACCATGGCAGTTTGAGCCATGCATGGTACCGCAATAGCAAGTAATGTAGCTGAGATGAAGCGCTGTTTTCTTGTTTCTAATGTCCTTGTTGCCAAGGCACCTGGAACATTGCATCCTAAACCAAGAAATACCGAAATTATTCCATAACCGTGCATTCCTAGTTTATGGAAGACATTATCTACAAGTGTAGAAAGTCTTGGAAGATATCCACTATCTTCAAGTAAAGATAAAATAAAGTAAAATGCAATTATATACGGCAATACCGCTCCTATCGGGACATACAATCCTGTAGTAAGCAATCCCATGGACTGCATAAAATCTATGTCTCCATTGATCAGCTGCCCTATGACTATATCATGCAAAAAACCCGAACCAAGCAGATTGCTAAGTTGCATCATGATCGGTTTATACCAGCCATAGAAGAAAGGATCAAAGACATAGGCAATCAGATTTTCCCCTATAAGGCGTACAATCCAAAAGGAAAACAGTATTATAACTGCAGCAACAGGTATGCCCGTGAAAGGTTTTATGGTTGCATCTGCTATCCTGTCTGCTATACTATGATGCCTATGCTCAACTCTTTCAATCTTTTTAATTATAGAACCGATCTCTATCCATCTTGCCTCATCACTTGTTGGTTTTATGTGATCTGGTGATTTTGCCTCCTTTATTCTTGAAACAAGGGTTTTTATTCCTTCTCCAGTAATTGCAACTGTAGGTACAACAGGCACTCCAAGCATCCTTTCTAACTCTTCAACATCTATGTGAATACCAAGATGTTTTGCCTCATCCCAAAGATTTAATGCTATTATAATGGGTTTATCCTTCTCAAGCAACTCCAATGTAAGATACAAGTTTCTTTCAAGATTTGTTGCATCAACAACATTAATTACAACATCTGCATCTTTGAACATCTTAGCAGCAACTTCTTCTGCCTTATTGGTTGGCTCCAGAGAGTAGGTACCGGGTGCATCGATGATCTCTACCTTCTTCCCGTCTATTCTCATCTTTCCCTTTGAGAAATCAACAGTTGTCCCAGGGTAATTTGATGCTATAACATCAGCGCCAGTTAAACGGGAAAAAACAACGCTTTTACCAACATTTGGATTGCCCATCAGAACAATCTTCTTTATTCTATCACCTCTACCAGTATCCTGGCTGCCATTCCTCTACCAAGAGATATCTGCCTGCCGTTTGTTTCTATGGTAACCGGTCCCCTCATGGGTTGCACAGATACTAAACGCACCTTTTTACCTGGCATTATCCCCATTATATGGAGTTTTCTCTGTATTCCATAACCGCCCCGGACTTCTATTATACTGGCAACCATCCCAGGGGAAAGAGACGCCAAAGGAACTATTTTTCCTCCCAATATACCACCTTTTAGGTAAACCTAAAAATCTGATGATGGTATGATGGATATTATATATAACATTAACGTTTTGTAGCGTCCAGCAATGCATTCCACATTTCTTTTATTTCTCTGGATACATCACTACTCCTAGAAAACTCGATTATACTTTGCTCATTTATCATTGCCTTGGTTATTGACGCATCGTAGGGAATCTTTCCAATAAGAGGAATATCATTATCTCGGCAGTACTCCTCTATCTTTTTTGTGTTTTCTATATTGATAGTGAACTTATTTATACATACCATAGCAGGAACACCGAAATGCTTTGAAACCTCAATCACCCTTTCTAAATCATGGATTGCAGATACAGTTGGCTCTGTTACTACCAGAACGAGGTCAGTACCGGTGATTGATGAAATGACGGGACATCCCGTACCAGGAGGCCCATCAATTAGTATTATGTCACTATTATTCTCTTCCGCTATTTCCTTTGCATTCTTTCTAACCTCTGTTACAAGCTTACCAGAAGTTTCCTCAGCAGTATTAAGAATTGCATGAACCATGGGTCCAAATCTGGTTTCAGATACGTAAATAAGGCCAGAATCTCTATCTATCATTTCTATCGCATTTACGGGACAAACGTATGCACAAACGCTACAACCCTCGCATCTTTCCTTGATAACATTTATATCTTCATCAATAGCATCAAACTTACAAGATTTATAGCACTGCTTACAATCAATACAGATGTCTTTATTTATCGAGGGTATTTTTAGTCCATGAAACTTCATAATTTTCTTGATTTTTGGCTTAAGTATTAAATGTAAATCCGGCGCATCTACATCGCAATCTGCAAATACTGCATTCTTTGCTAAAGTTGCAAATGATGCGGTAATAGAAGTTTTACCTGTTCCACCTTTACCACTTATAACAACGATTTCCTTCATATTGCCTGAGCCTTGTATGCTGCATCCTGTGCCGCTCTTACTACCGGATATATTGTTGGAGCACTGGTTAGATATGGATGAGTCGCCATCTGTAACGTTTCAAGCTCTGTAAAGGACATTCTTTTCTGAATCGCTACCCCTATAAGATTAATCAATTCTCCACACGATACTCCCCCTGCCACCTGACCGCCAAGGATTATGCCTGATTGCTTGGAGAAAATCAATTTTATCTTTATCTTATTTGCACCTGGCAAAGTTGGAGGATGTTTGTCAACTCCTTCAAATACACCTGTTATAATCTCAAAACCTTCTCTCCTTGCATTCTTTTCAGTAAGACCTGCAGAGCCGAGAACCAAGCCATCTATATATGTGGAGTAGATTGCAATGGTTCCTTTATTCTCACGAATTACCTTTAACTTGTAAAGGTTTGAACCTGCTATCCTTGCCTCTGCCGTGGCTATTGAGGCAAGCAGTACGGGGGCATCTTTACGCGTATAAAAATCTCTCTTTTCAGCACAGTCCCCAACAGCAAATATATCTGGATCAACCGTGCGCATATATTCATCTACCCATATTCCCTTTCCTTTACCCAAATCTAAACCTGCATCTGTTGCCAATTTTGTATTTGGAACGGCACCTATTCCTAGGACAACAGCATCCACTTTCATCTCTCTGCCATCTTCAAACCTGACACCCTCTACCTTCTCTCCACCAAGAAACTCAACTACCTTTGTATTTGTCAGTATGTTTACGCCCTTACTTCTCAATTTCTCTTCGGCAAGTGCTGAAAACTCTTCATCAAATGAATTGGCAAGGAGTTTTGGAAGAATCTCTACAACATATACATTTAGTCCCTCTATTTTTGAAATCTCATCAGCAAACTCCACACCAATGAAACCTCCACCAACTATCAATATATTCTTTTTACTCTTGATTTCAGATACTATACTCTTCAAATAATTCATATCCTTATAGATGGGGTAAATTCCCTTTTTCTCTATTCCTGGTATGGGTGGTACTACTGGATGAGAACCTGTAGCAAGTACCAGCTTTTCATACTTGTATCGATCACCGTTCTTAGTTTCAACAACCTTATTTGCCCGATCTATGGATATTGCTTCATCGACGACAACCTCAATACCATTCTTCTCCAGATTCTGCGTTCCCAGTCGGTTTTCTTCAGGATCTTTTAAACTGAAGAACATGTAGGGTATGCCGCATGGAATAACTGCATCCCGTATATTTTTCATAAGAAGAATTCTTTTGTCAGGATAATATTGCCTAGCAGTTAGAGCGCAGATCATTCCTGCAGGTCCTCCACCTATAACCAAAACATTTACCTCCTTATTCATAACATCACCCAACTAACCAAGCGTATTATCAAATACTTATTATATCTATCGCAACCTCTCTTCAAGCTGTTCTTTGACATGGACAAGAAGTTCTTTAAATCTTCCATGCCAGTCCGTTAGTTCTTCTACAAACGGAATTCCCATGGAATACAATCTAGATATCTCCTCATCATGAGGAATCTTCATTAAAATAGGTATCTTATTATCTCTGCAGAAGTATTCCACTCTATCATCTCCAATTCCATCTTGATTTATTACAACCCCAAAAGGAATCTTCAGGTGTTTTACTGTTTCTACTGCAAGTTTGAGATCATGCAAACCAAAAGGAGTCGGCTCAGTTACCAATATACAATAATCTGAACCCTGAACGGCCTCTATAACTGGACAGGCTACTCCAGGAGGTGAATCAATTATAACTGTCTTGCCTTTGTCTATTTTTTTCTTTAATGACTTGATTAAAGGTGTTGCAGAAGATTCTCCGATATTCAAAATTCCCTGATAAAAATCGATATTTTCACTAGAACCATGCTCTATTTTTCCTATCGGTCTTCTCTTCCATTTTATTGCATCTTTTGGACAGGCTAGTTTGCAACCACCGCAAGAATGACAAAGCTCAGGGAAGACAAGTACTTTAGATGGTACAACAGCTAATGCATTATATACACAGAAATCAGCACATTTACCGCAGAAATCACATCTCTTATAGTCAATTTCAGGTATCTCAACTGTTACATCTTCACTCTCTCTAATACTTGTTTTTAAAAAGATATTTGCATTTGGTTCTTCAACATCACAATCAAGATACTGAGCATATCTAATACTAAGAGCTAGATTAACTGCAACTGTTGTTTTACCTGTACCACCTTTACCACTAGCAATAGATATGATCATTTTTTCACCTTTAAAACTAGTTTACCTACCTCTTC
>CAYUOG010000029.1:0-7272 GCA_964446335.1 uncultured Thermoplasmatales archaeon | reverse complement strand
ACGTAATCTCCAATACTAACGTCCACCAATGAAATGTTTATAGTTCTCTTTACCCCATCTCCATAATCTATCTCAGCATGGTCCTTATCAGTTATGTTCATAATTTTAGCAGGAACGGCTAGGCACATATGAGGCACCAAAAATGGTTTTGGATTATAAATCTTGGTATGGAAACAGGTATATTCTATCCCTCCATTTAACAATCTTTATTGTTTTTTCAAGTTTTATCTGATGCGGCTTTTTAACATCTACTGTGGCAAAAGTATATGGGTCCAGAATCTGTGCCTCATTCTCACTTTGGCTAACAACCACTGCCTCTTTTAGTATCGAATAGTCCCCTACCATTTTTAGTCCATCCATCATTTTGTCGTCAATGACTTTTCTCTCCCAGCTATCCATATCTACAAGTTGAACCTTTCTCCTTTCAATTGATTTGACATAGAGCAACTTTTCTCCTTTTGAAACAAAATCTCCCTTTCGATAGTAAGGCAATCTCAAAAGATAGGTCATTCTATATTGTATCCTACCATCCTTCATGCCGCTCTGTTTAGAGGTTGTCTTGATTGTTCCGCCTAACTTGTTGTGGAGAGTTTGAACCATCTTCTTTGTAAAGCCACGGTCACTTATGTAAATATCTACTCCGCCCCTAGTTGGCACAATCTTTGTTATAAAGATTTCTTTTCCCTGTTTCTTTAGATTATCCATATTCTCTTTTATTTCATCTATTATTTCATTCATCTCTTTATCTGTTGGAACTCTTCTATCCCCGCGTATTTGGAGTATTGCCTCAAAGTAGTGTCCTGCTTTCCTTGAGCAACTTCGGCACAACTCTTTTTTAATTATTATCTCAGTAAATTTTTCTTCTGTAATCTCAAGACCTTTAAATGTGCTCGTGATTGAAATAGTGCAGATATAAACACTTTTACCCTTAGCCCTACATGAGAGAGAGATGGAGTGTCCTTCTAATTCTGGCGCCACAGTCAATGAACCTTTTATCGCTTTTCTTATAGCATTATCAATTGATTCTTCTCTCCAGCTATTTTTGTATCTCACTCTACCGCATTTTGGACAGGTTGTCAAATAGATTCTCCCTGGAAGGTCTGTGAATGTGTGACTTTTGATGTAGCATTCTCTGCACAAACCATCGTACAATTCTGCAACCTCTTTGCCACATTCGATACAGATTTTCATCTTCAGCCCTTCTGTGTAATATAAACGCCAAAAAGTATTAATAACGCTCCTATGAGAAACTGTGGAGTTAACATTTCATTAAGAAATACAACGCTAAACAGCATTGCAGAGAGAGGTATTAGATTAAGAAATACTGCAGTTTTGCTCGCATCCATTTTTGAGAGACTATAGTACCATACAGTATAACCGAGTACAGTGGAAAGGATTGAGAGGTAAAAAAGTGCAAACCACAGATTTGGTGAGATTGTGAGAGTTTCCATCTGTTTATAATCCAAAAATGGAAGGAAAAACAACGTGCCTAACGCAAAGGCATAGGTGTTTAAGGTAAAATCATCATATCTCCTCATAAGATATTTGCCTATGATTGAATACACTGCCCAACATAATCCGGACAGTATGACAAGTATGCCTCCAATGATAAAGTTGCCATCAGAGATCGGGTTTATTGATGTAACAAAGATTACGCCAATAAAAGCGATGAATATTCCAAAGGCTCTTTTCATACCGATTTTCTCTCTTAAAAACAACGAGGCAAGTAGTGCGATAAATATAACGTTCGTATTGATCAAAATCGATGCGCTTGATGCATTTGTATAGTATATTCCTGTATATTGGAATAGATATAGCAAGGTAACTCCTGTCAAGCCGAGCAATGAAACCCAACCGATGTCTTTTGGTGCTATAGCTCTTGATTTTTTGGATAAAAACAGCAGGATCAACATAATTGATGAGGAGATAAGAAATCTGAGAAAGGCAAGGTTTATGGGAGAAATAAAGGGCAACACTTCCTTAACTACTACAAAAGAGCCTCCCCATATAATACTTATGATTATTAAGAGCACATATACAGCCATCATGTTTTTCTCTGTTCTATTACTGCATCTCTCCCAAGCTCAAATGCCCTTTTATTAATGGAAACATACTTCTCTGGAATATTCGCAAGTATGGATTTAAGTAGCACATCGTGAGAGAAAGGCAGTATATTAAGGGCAGATAGGGCGCCGAGAAGTACAACATTCTTTACAACCTTGTTTCCAGCCTTTTCAGCAAGAGATAGAGCATCTATCGTTATGAGATTGCATCTATTCTTTAATTCTCTGATAATATCTTCTACTTTTGGGTATTTCTCACCAGTTATTGCAACAGTTGATGGTATAACTGGCTTAATATCAGTTATTACTATTGTTTTTTTGTTTGTTTTTTCCAGTTGACGCAGTGCCTCAACAGGTTCACTACTGATAATAACATCAGCAGAGCCTTTTGTTAAAAGAGGACTGTGAACCTTTCCCATACGAACAGTACAATCTACGACTCCTCCTCTCTGTGCCATTCCATGCACCTCTGATACGATGACATTGATTTTTGCAGAAACTGCTGCTTTTCCTAGGAGTGTGGCTGCAGTTATTACTCCCTGTCCCCCGACACCAGTCAATATTATGTTCAACTTTTCTTTCACAAGCTCACCTCTCTCTTTTTCTTTATTGCATCAAATGGACAGACTTGAGTACACACTCCACAACCCGTACAGAGCTCCTCGTTTATATGCACACTTTTATCTTCGGCAAAATAGAAGGCAGGGCAACCAAATTGAGATATACATATATTACAACGCTTACAAGCATCTTGATCAATCTGGTAGATGTCTATCTTTTCCCCTCTCTTCTGTTTGTCGCGTAATTCCAGAAGTATACATGGAGATTTACTCACAACTACAGATGGACCTTTATACTCTAAAGCACGTTTGAATGCTTTGGTTGTTTCTTCAAGGTTTTTTGGATCTACTACCTCAACATGCTCTACTCCTAAACCCTTAACAACATCTTCAACAAGCAAAGCTTTCGCTGGTTTACCCATGCCATCAATTGCATTTCCAGGATGAGGCTGATGACCTGTCATGGCAGTTGTTCTGTTGTCTAGAACCGTCATGACACAATCGTGATTGTGGTGTACTGCATCAACTATTGCAGGTAAGGCAGCATGGAAGAAAGTTGAATCGCCCATGAAAGATATGATCTTTTGATCTGTTGCCTTTGAGAGACCGCCTGCTATGCCAGCATTTGAGCCCATACAGAGCAAAACATCAGCCATTTCAAGAGGTGGTGATTTGCCAAGGGTATAACAACCGATATCCGTCGGATAAATTGTACCTTTTGGGGCAGCTTTTTTTGCTGCATAATATGTTGCTCTATGAGGACAACCAGGACAAAGTACAGGAGGACGGGAGGGAATAGGTAGTGATGATGGTTTTGCTTCTGGGATAGGATTTTTGATGTTGAGGATCTTTGCCAATTGTTCAACAACGATATCTGGCGTATATTCGTAGAGTCTTGAAAAGTGTCCCGATGTTTTTCCGTATATGTTAACATCTATACCTGCATCAAAAGCAATTTCCTTTAACTGATTTTCAACTATGGGCTCAAGTTCTTCGACAACAACTATATTTTCATGATCCCTTAAAAACTGCTCACACATCTTTCGTGGGAGAGGGTTTGTAAAACCTAACTTGAGAACATCTGCCTTCAATCCCAGTATTTCAATAGCCTCTAATGAATGGGACACAGAGATACCAGAAGCTACTATGCCTATTTCTCCTCCATTATCTATTATCTTGTTAAAAGCAGATTTTTCTGATAGTTCTCTGGCTTTTTCCATCTTTTTTAATAGGACAGGGTGCTTTGCTCTTGCAGTCGCAGGGACGGTAACTAACATAGGATCCTTTTCAAAAAAACCTTTACCCTTTGGTTTTCTACATTTCCCTATCTTAACAGGTCCACGTATATGACTAACTCTGGTAGTGGTTCTAAGTAATATCGGTAAGCCAAGCTTCTCTGAGATTTCAAATCCCTCTATGGTCATATCCTTTGCTTCTTGGGGTGTCGAAGGTTCCAGCATGGGTGCGTTTCCAAATAGTGCATAGTATCTGTTGTCCTGTTCGTTCTGTGAGGAATGACAATAAGGGTCATCTGCGGTTACTATGATGTGTCCTCCTTTACAACCAACATACATGTAGGTCATGAATGCATCGCTTGCAACGTTGAGACCAACATGTTTCATACATGTCAAAGCTCTTAAGCCACTAAATGATGCGGCTGCAGCTATCTCCAATGCAACTTTTTCGTTGGTTGCATATTCAAAGAAGAAAGGTACTTCTTTTTCTTCCTTTCTAAGATATTTAGCTACTGCAGAAAATGTATCTGCTATCTCCGATGATGGAGTACCTGGATAGGTCGTAGCAAAGTCTACACCTGCCTCGATGGCTCCTCTTGTTATTGCCTCATTTCCAAGAAGAAGAATGGTATCTCCTGGCTTTGCCTCTACTATCTCCATATGATTAGCCCCCTTAACAAATCAAAGAATATCCCTGATTGCAGTTGACGGAATTTGAGAGGCGAATATAAAGCTAACGATGTTTTCCTAAAAATACAAACATTTCGCTTTTACCATACCGGCACAAGTGATGGAAACCTAACCAACTCCATTATTTGTGTCTCATTATTTATTGTCTCAGTAAGTGATCCAGGTATTATCTGACCACAAATAGTTAATGATCAAATGTTTGTGAATAATCTTTTCCCATTATATACTACAGCATAGTTTTAGAAGAAGATCGCATCATCAGTATTATAATGTATAGCTATTTTCCAATTATACGCCAACATCTTCTGCAATATCATCTAAATCCAGAGAAATGAGTTTAACCTTAGTGGGTATTCCATCCATACTCCATCCTCTTGCCTGGTAGTATTCATCAAGCATATGCTCCAATTCTCTTGGAGATACGTGGCTTCCCTCAGATATGCCCTTTGGTATAGGCTCATGAAGTAAACGCCATGGAAGGGTGTCGTCTTTTCTGCTGAACCCCTCTCTTGCATTGAATGCTCTTGCTATATTGTAAGCTCTTTCACCGATGGTCAGAAGTTGAGCATGATCCATGTCAAATCCTGTAGCATAATAAATCATATCGGGAAAACCTTCAAGGAAAAACATGTGTCTGGAGAACTTACATGCTCCAACTGTATCATATAACTGCATAAGATCCTCATGTAGCTTTATTTCAAAACCCTTATTTTCAAAGGATAAGCGGTCTACATTGGAGAATTTCCACCAAGAGCCAACCAGTTCTGTTCCATAAACACCTGCTGTCAAATGGCAAGCTCCTCTATATGAAACTGCAATAGCTAAAGCCATTCCCTTTATTCCTCTAACATCATATGCTGGTAACTCTAATCCCTTAACATGTATGGCGAATTTATCAGAATCTCTACCAAGTCTCCTTGATGCTTCTCTAGTGCCGTCAGCCAGTAATTCACCTAGATGTCCCTCTCTATATGCCATCTTTCTAAGCGCTTCTGCTGCAGCCTCAACACTTCCAAACTTTAGCTCTATCCCGTCTGTATCCTCCTTGTTCAGCAATCCTCTCTCATAAGCTTCCATAGCCCAACCTATAGTTACACCAGCAGATATAGTATCTAAACCATAGATATCACATAGATAATTGAGATAGGCTACACCCTCTGGATTATCTATCTCTAATTCTCCACCGAGAGAATAGATAGTTTCATATTCTGGTCCATCAACCTTCGTACCTGGAGAATATTTCTTCAGCTCAACAACTTGAGAACAGGGTTTTGTACAGTTGGGACAAGGGTTTCTGCCAACTCTCATCTTTGGTACCCAATTATAGGGATCTATCCCGCTCTGTTTCTTTCCATCAAAGGCCGTATGGAAATATCCCCACTGCCAATTTCTGCTTGGAAATGTTCCTCTCTCCTTGTTCATCCATGCATAGAATTCACCAGTTCCATAGTCCATATCAACCTTTGTGGCTGGATGATCCTTTATAACCTTAACCCAATGATTTATCGTTTTCCTCAAATCCTCAGGTTTATAGTATTCAACAGAGCCTGTGCCTGTTACTGCTATAGCCTTAAGTTTTTTGGATCCCATAACCGCTCCGGGCCCACCTCGAGCAGCCTGTCTCTCTTCTAGATCAATACCAGAAATAAAGCTAAGATTCTCACCTGCTGGACCGATGGCTGCAGTATTACATTTTCCATATTTTTTCTTTAATATATTCTGGGTTTCAATTGCATTCTTACCCCACAAATCACTTGCATCCTCTATTGAACTCTCGGCATCATTCACTCTCAAGTACACGGGTTTCTTACTTTTACCTTCAATAATAAGCATATCATAACCAGCCTTTTTGAGAGCTACACCCATCTTTGCTCCTGCTACAGCTCTACCAAAACCACCTGTTAATGGAGATTTAAACACAAAAGTACTTTTAGATACTGTTGGTAAACCGGTTCCAACCAGTAATCCTGGAGAAAAAATAAGTTTATTTTTCTCACCCAATGGATCAGCGTTACCTGGCACCTCTTTGTACAATCTGTAGGCAGCCAGTGCAAGACCGCCAAGAAACTGCTTAGCTTCTTTTTCGTCCAATTGTTCAATAGTGCTTTTTTTTGTTGAGAGATTAACACGCAAAATCTTTCCTGTGTAACCTTTCATTCTACTCACCCTTTCAAGTATGTAATATTTTTTTGGTATAAAAAGGACTTTATTTTGGTAATTTTTGTAAAAACAAACAGGAGACAGCGATTACACGATGTTTTGATTCAGAGTAAAATAATTCTGTTATGCTTTATAAACTTTGATTATTTCGATTTCATATCTTATAGTTTCACCTGCTACTCTATCCAGGCTATATTCAGAGTTTGGGTTTACTGATCTTATCAACTGTAGGATTTGTTTTCGTTGTATATTCCTGCTTTTATTGCAATTTCTTTATATGTAATATCTATGATAGTCCCGTTAGATGCATATAGTATAATTTATGAGGATACAATCTTTTTCCTCTATGATTTTCTCTCTGAAAACACATCCTGCACTACAAGACAGAATTATCAAGATTATTAATGAGACAATTGTTAGTAATGTCCTTTTATTTGTTTTGCCCCGCTTACTCAATATTCACCATTAGTTAAAACAAGATAATTCTTATTGAACTCTAGATTCTATTTTTTGCTTTTTCTTCTTTTTGAGATACACACGTACTATGAGCAAGGAAAAAAATAC
>CAYUOG010000028.1:0-7357 GCA_964446335.1 uncultured Thermoplasmatales archaeon | reverse complement strand
GTGTTTGAGCTTGTTAAACATCTCCTTGTAGTAGTTGAGTGCCTCTCTTATCTTAGGATACTGATCTTCTGTTATATCTCTTCTAACCCCACCTACTGTAAACATTGCCTTTGTTATTCTGTTGCCTGTAAGGTATTCTATAAGGTCAAGAATCTTCTCTCTGACGCGCCATGTTAGGAAAAGAACAGAATCAAAGCCTATCTCATGAGCAGCAACACCTGCCCAGAGTATATGGGAATGGATTCTTTCCAGCTCGGCTGTTATTGTTCTAATATGTTGAGCTCTTTCAGGAACCTCTATACCAGCAGCATTTTCAACAGCTATGCAAAAGGCTATTGGATGGGATATATTACAAATACCACAGATTCTTTCTGCGATCGGCAATATTTGCAAAGGATTCTTTTGAGTGCCTATCCACTCTATTCCTCTGTGCACATGTCCAACCTTAAAGTCTACATTCACGATTCTCTCGCCCTCTATCTCAAACTCAAACATAACAGGCTCTTTGAGTGCAGGATGAATGGGACCTATGGGCAAGAAATAGCTCATCTTGCTCATTTTTTCACCTCATAGAGATCTCTTATCATCTTCTGTGGACCCTTTCCATCCTTTCTCCATGGATATACATCATCTGGAAAGTCATCTGGCAGGAATATTCTTCTGCTATCAGGTATACCCTCTATTTTTACACCAAGCATCTCTTGTTTCTCTCTTTCTGTTACAAGAGCCCCTGGAATAATATCTGTTATTGTGGGAATAACAGGTTTTTCTTTGGGAAGTTCAACAGACAAGTTGATAAGTATCTCATGGAGAGGATTGCCATAGTAAATCGTGAAATGATAAATTAGTTCAATGGTTTTACCAAGGTCATTACCTGATACAACCGCGAGATGAGGATAATCATAGTTTTTAAGGTGTTTAACCATATCGTGCAGACTCTCTTTTTCAGCCTTTAACCATATTGTTACTCTTTCTTTTTTCTTTACACCAACTGTCTTTCTCTCGATCTTTGTTTCCTTAACCTTTGACTTAAAAGTTTGTTTGAGGTCTTTAACAATCTCTTCAGGAGTCAGTATTTTACTGCTCATTTTTTACCTCCAGAGTTTCTAACTTAAGCCATGCCTTAACAACACCATCAATTATAGCTTCTGGTCTTGGTGGACAACCTGGGACGTATACGTCAACAGGTATAATGTTATCAACCGGACCAACCAGATTATACGAGGTGTGGAAGGTGTGTCCAGTGCTACCACAGTTGCCAATAACTATAACTGCCTTTGGATCCGGCATCTGCTCATAGGCAGTTTTTACCCTTTCAACCATCTGCCTTGTTACCGGACCAGTGATGAGTAGAACATCTGCATGTCTTGGTGAACCAACCAGTTTTATACCGAATCTCTCAACATCGTATCTCGGAGTTAAGGCTGCTATAATCTCTATGTCGCAACCATTACATGAGCCAGTGTTTATGTGGAAAACCCATAGTGATCGTTTAAAGGATTTGGGTAGAGCCATTACATCACCCCTAAAACAATGAAGAACAAACCAATCATGACTATCAAGAACCATAGCACATAATCTCTAGCATCTCCAGTATGTATCCTCCTCATCTTATCATAGTATCCCTTAAATGCCTCGGTAAAACCCCAGTAGACGTTTACTCCTCTAACATGAAGCTGTTCATTGTTTTCAGCAACATTACCTGACAGAAACGGCTTAGTCTGACTGCTACCCTTCTTATACTGCTTATTTCCAAATAATCTGATTGCATAAACAAGAAGTAGTGCAGTAATAAATGCAATAATCCATATTAATGGATTCCAGAAACCGCTGCCTGTAGTGATTGGGGTAAAAGGATTCATCTTTAAGCACCTCCTAAAATTGCATTTATATAGTTGCCTGGATTGCTGAGTGCTGTGGCTGCAGGTTCAACCAGATTCTGTATGAAGTATCCTGGGAACAGACCGATGATTATAATAATTATTGCAAGTATCGACATTGCTATAAGCATACCAGTTGGAACCTCCTTTACATCTTTGAGGTTAGGAAGTTCAGGCCCAAGGAATAGAGAGTAGAATATCTTTACAAATATTGCAAGTAGAAGTATGCTTGACAGGATGGCTATGATCGATATTATTGGATTGAGCTGATAAGTAGATTCGTAGATGAGGATCTTCGAGGCAAAACCATTCATTGGGGGCATACCAGCTACTGCAAGTAATCCTATAAGGAAGAAGATGGTTGTATACTTCATTCTCCTTGCCAATCCACCGAGATTCTCCAGCGATCTCTCATTTGTAGCATAGATTACAGCTCCTGCAACAAGGAAAAGAAGGCCTATGTCAAGTATATCGTTGAATATGTGGAAAATTCCTCCCTTGAGGGCAACACTTGCAAAGGTTTCAGTGGATGCTGCAAGTGCAGTACCCACTCCTATTATCATATATCCTATCTCTCCAACAGCGGCATAGGCGATGGTTCTTGTGAGACTCTTTTGAATCAGTGCCATAGTGACGCCAACAAAGATCGTTAATAGTCCCAGTCCAATAAGTAGCCAGCCAATTGTTGACATTCCTATAACAGAGCCATAAAGGGTAAAGCAGATTCTCAGTACAGCATAAAGACTTGCCTGAGTTGCAGCAACTATTGCAATTGTGACAGATGGAGGAGCCTCACCATAGGCATCTGGAAGCCACATGTGCATAGGCGCTATACCTGCCTTCATTGCAAGTGCTGCGAGTAGTAGTACAAGAGCTATCTTATCGATAAAGGTGAATTGTATGCTGTTTGCAAGGGCTGCAATGTTTAGTGCATCATACTGGCCATACAAAAATCCGATTGCCATGAGAACAAAGAGTGCACCTAGTGAGCTTATTATGATATATTTCAACGCTGCCTCAAGAGATTCGCCTCTATCTATCCAGAAGGCTATCAGAGCAGTACTTGAAATGGAGGTTATCTCGAGGAATACAAAAAAGTTGAACAGATCGCCGGTAAGTTCCATTCCAAG
Organism: uncultured Thermoplasmatales archaeon; assembly: GCA_964446335.1. Lineage (GTDB taxonomy): Archaea > Thermoplasmatota > E2 > DHVEG-1 > B18-G2 > CAYUOG01. The sequence continues at coordinate 4,347 of CAYUOG010000028.1, read as the reverse complement.
CATTCCTACAGTTACGAGTAATAAAAGAGTATAGTATCTGTCAAGTCCATCCTCTTTCTTGAAAAAGGATGCTGAATAGATAGCTGCAACAAGTGCTATTGTTAGACTTATCAGAACCATAAAGATACTCATGCCATCTACTTCAAATATGATTCTGACCGGTATGGAGATGGTATCAGGACGAGTTAATGAAGGTAAACTCGCTCCGAAGACATATTTCCTTATTCCATTTGTATATATGTCCTGGGCAAGGAAGATGGCAAGAATCTCTGTTAGTGCTATTACAACTATGACAAAACCATCTCTAACCTTGGCATGCAGTCTGCTTATTACAGGTGTAAAGAAAGCACCAAATAGCGGTATGGCAATCAGAAGGGCTGGAGAATGAGAGATCACATCAAAGCTCATTCCTTCAACCTCCTTACAGATCTCACATCAAGGGTTTTATAATGTTTGTAAATCTGAACTGCAAGAGCCAACATAAGCGCAAGAACTGCCACACCAATAACAATACTCGTTAGGGTAAGTGCCTGAGGTACTGGAAGTACAAGCTGTCCAGGTATCTGGGTCTTTTCTGGAAGGTTTGTAAATATGGGAGCAAGTCCTCCTTCTCTGTATCCCAAAGCTACTAGGAATAGATTCACTCCACTTTCAATTATTGATATGCCCATAATTATCTTTATGATATTTCTCTTTGCTATCACTGCGTAGAGACCTACCAGAATCAGAAGCATAACAGCGATGTATGGAATGTTGTATATCATGTTCTACCTCCTTTTTTTCTTGTTGCAATTGCGAGTATAAGCACAATTGCAAATAGACCAGCAATCACCTTTGTGCCAACAGCAAAATTCATTAGGGGAAGCAAACCACCACTGTTTAGATAGCCAGGATTTGAGCCAAAGGGTGGTATCTTACCAAAGAGAGAACCAGATCTACCAGCAAGGACATTGTAGAAGAAGGTTGTTGCTATGCCAATAAATGCGAGAGATATAAAGCCAAGAGCTCCAACACTCTCTAATATAGACAGATCGCTCTCTTTAACCTTCTTTGCTATGGCTTCTGAGCCAAAGGCAACAACAAGCAGTGCACAGCCAGATGCAACTATGGCTCCTCCCTGAAAACCTCCACCAGGAGTGAGATGACCATGCGTTATTACGTATAGGCCATAGATTGTCACAAAAGGAAACATTATGGCAGAGATGGTTTTGATGATCTTTGAGGTATCATTCATGGGCATACCTCCTTAGGATAAGTATAACTCCAGCAACCGCAGTGAATAGTACAGTTGCCTCTCCAAGGGTATCAAATCCTCTGTAGTCAAACACAACACTTGTTACTGCATTATTTGCTCCTGTATCATTCTGAGCGTTTGATATGATGTAATCGTCCATATCAGAATTCTCTGGATCACCAAAAGGCCTCAACACATTTGATAATGGAAGTATACTCATAATAAGAAATACACCCAGCAAAATCAGAACAGATAAGGATACTATTGTTCTAGTTTTCATCATACCTCCTCCATCCTCCTTGTGGCTTTAATTGCAAATATCAAGATGGCTGTTGTCAAACATGCTCCTACTCCTGCTTCAGCTATTGCGACATCAGGTGCTTGCAATATGTAAAATTCCATGGATAGAAGTAAGCTCATCGCGGCAAGTGCAATTGTAGCAGCAAGTAAGTCTCTGAAATAAACGGCTATGATGGCAGCTATTACAGTTAGTATGGGAACAACTATCTGGAGCACTTCAAACATCATTTTTTCTCCTCCTTTGTCTTCTTTTTTCTTTCATCTTGCAAGTCATCAACAACTGCATTTACTGGTAAAACCCCACTTTTATGGGCCGCTCTTGCTATGGCATGCGCTCCTGTCGGATTTGTAATAAGTATTGCAATCAGAGCTATGAATACATGAATCGGGAGAATGGACGAGCCTGTTTCAGGGTGAAGATACCACTCCTTTAAGCCATATACTATGACTGCACCAGTTAGAAATATGGAGCCAAAGGTTGTACATTTTGTTCCTGCATGTAAACGAGTATACACATCTGGAAAACGCAGCAAACCTACGGAGCCGAGAAGATTGAAAAATATGCCTATTGCAAGCATTATGTAAATAATGGCTGTTATCATCACATCTTCCCTCCCTCAAGGTATTTCGCAACAAGCATTGTTGTAACGAAGGACAATAAGGCATAGACAATGGCTACATCGATGTATATGCTCTCTTTAAACGCTGCACCAAATAGTATCATAGCAACAATGACAAGGGTGTTCATTGTATCCAAACCAACAATCCTATCTGGTATCGTAGGCCCCAGAACCAGTCTCACAAAGGCAAGAGCTATGGATATTAGAATAAATACTGCTGCTATGAGAAAGATCTCCATCATTCTGCAATCCTCCTTATCCATTTTGGAAAGTTACCACATACAAAAGAACAATCCCTCGGTTTTTTCTTTAAAGCTTCGTCTTTCACGTTTATCCAGTGTATATACAGCTCATTTGTATCATTATTAATATCAACACTCAACGTTCCAGGTGTCAGAGTAATGGAGTTTGCAAGCATGGTTATTCCAAGGTCTGTTTTTAGATCAGGAGAAATCTTTACTATGCCTGGTCTTATCTTGCCGGTAATTACACGATAGGCAACATCAAAGTTTGCCTTTGCCATAGCCACAAAAAAGGGACCTATAATATATACTAGAGCTAGTATCCATCTGACCGGATTGAGCATTCTATAGTTGTCTTTGACAAATATGTTTCTTGCAACAAAACCAACGAGCACAGCAAAGATTATTCCAAAGAGGATTTCGTAAATGCTCCATAATCCCGCTATGTTTCCACTACCTGTGGTAAGTATGAGATAGGCTGCAAAACTTACCAGTACTGTTACTGCGAATGCTTTCACGATATCCACTCTCCCACGTAGGGTAATTCATGATGTTTTTTAAAATCTTGTGGTTTTTTGTTTACAAACATAATTAAAAGGAACTTGTTATTTATTGTGGGGAGGTAAATCATGAAAGTAACCCTGATTCGATACACTCCAGAGCCAGAGAGAGCATGTGGCATGGCAGCTGCGCTAACCCATAGCAAAGCAAAACCAGAGGAATTAGAGAATATGGATGATGAAAAACTGAAGAAGATACTGGCATATGTTATCGAACTTGGACACACGAGTGTTGTTGAGCACGCAAGTTTTACGTTTGCTATTAGTGGTGTAAGTAGAGCATTAACCCATCAGCTTGTAAGACATAGAATTGCATCCTATTCTCAGCAGAGTCAGAGATATGTAAATCTGAAGGAGCCAACCTATGTTACACCACCATCCATAGAAAAGGATAACATTATGAAAAAAGCCTATGATGAAACGATGGAGAGAATATGGAAAGAATACAACAAACTGCTTGATATCGGCATACCTGCTGAGGATGCGAGATATGTACTACCAAATGCAACTACCAGCAACATCATTGTTACTATGAATGCTCGCTCTCTTCTAAATTTCTTTGAGTTGAGATGTTGTTTACATGCACAGTGGGAGATAAGAAGACTTGCAAACAAAATGCTTAGTGAGGTAAAAAAAGTTGCACCTACAATATTCAAAAACGCTGGACCCATGTGTAAAACAAGAGGAATATGCCCTGAAAAGAAAAAGGACTGCCCTCTTTATCCAAAGAAGTGAATTGCATGCAAAGGCCATATATAATAATAAATTGTGCCTCATCTGCTGATGGCAAAATATCTCTACCTTCCAGACAACAGCTACGAATATCTTCAGATGAAGATATGGAGAGGGTTCAGATATTGAGAGAACAATGTGATGCCATTTTAGTTGGTATAGGAACCGTTCTTGCAGATGACCCAAAACTCACTGTTAAAAAACCTAATGCAAAACAGCCTTTGAGGATTGTCCTGGATAGTGACGGAAGAACTCCAGATAACGCAGAGGTTGTGAATGAAAACGCAAACACACTTATCTTTGTTAGAAGAGGTGTCAAAAAGAAGATTAACAAGAGTAATATTGATGTAGTAGAATGTAAGGTTGATGAAAGAGGCTTTATTGATTTAGATCAGGTAATGGAAGAGCTTGTAAAAAGAGGAGTAAAAAATCTCCTTGTTGAGGGAGGAAGTACAGTTATATGGGAGTTTTTGAGGCAAGGCCTATTTGACGAATTTAATGTTTATATCTCGCCAATTGTCATAGGTGGAAGAGATACACCAACCATCGCAGATGGTGAAGGAGTCGACAGTGAAAAAGAGATTATCCGATTAAAGATTGAAAGTATCAAATCTATTGGAGAAGGCTTACTGATAAAGTATGTTCCGATAATATGAAAC
>CAYUOG010000027.1:0-7452 GCA_964446335.1 uncultured Thermoplasmatales archaeon | reverse complement strand
TATTTCCCAGAGAAGGTTCTCTTGGAGAAGAAGGAAGAAACCGCTGCAGAAGTTGAAGAAGGTGCAGAGATAGAAACTATTGATGAGCCAATAGCTTAGATTAGCCTTGTTTGTTATACAAAAATATCCTAAATAGCAATAGTGTATAAAGTAAGTAGAAAGAAATAATAAGAAATATTTTTATATAATGAAGTCCATATATTAGACTGAAAATGATAGATGTAATGTATAAGAGGTGTACAACAAGATTTAAATATGAATGAAACACAAAAAGAATTGAGTAAGTAGGGTGAAAAATATGAGAAGAAGTTCAAGAACCTTAAAAGCAACCGTGCTGACTGCCATTATAGGTTTGAGTATGGTATTTGCAGTTTTACCTACAGCATCTGCAAAGAGTGGAGGATTGACCTTTAATGCAATTGTACAGGTCGTGCCAGATACATCAAATCTCAATACTCCTATACCTCCAGGTGGTGGAGCAGTATCTGTTCCAATAACTATAAGATATAGAGTAGATGTGCCGGGTGTTTTTTCAACCCTGCCTCCTCTGATCAAGAACTATATAGTATATGGAAGTATGATTGTTCCTCCACAGAAGATACATCTTTCTGTTGATAAGCCTGATTGGGCTGATGTGACTATATCAAATCCCGATGTTTATCCAGACATAGTAGAAAATGAATATTCCGAAATACAAACAACAATTTCTATAAACGTATATAAAGATGCACCCGCGAGACCTTATACTTTAACAATAAGGGCAGAATCACAGCAGCTTGGTAGGGTTCCAGCAGCATCTGGAGAGGCACAGTTCAAGATCATTCCAGATTTTATTCCTCTCATAACCGCAACTACTGATGAGCCTACCAAGGAAGTTGGTCCATTAACTACGGTTACATTCCCAATAAAGATTACAAATAATGGTAACAAAGAATCGATAGTGAGGGTAATTGATGTTACAGTGCCTGATGGATGGAGTAGTCCAATACCAACACCAACCCAGATAGTGATCCCACAGGGGGGAACTGGAACGCTAACCATATCTGTTACAACCCCTGCTGGATTTGGTTGGGTACCTGGTCAGGTTGGGACAGTAAATGTAAGATTCCTGATACAAAAGTCTCCGCCAACTCAAACAACTGAGATAACTGAAGCCAACTACTATACTCTCGCACTCCAACTTAGAAGCAGTGGATCAGGAATAATAGGGCTTGGCATAGGAATAGTGGCAATAATAGTAATCATAATCGTGCTGTTTACTATACTACTAAAAAAGAAGGCAGGTAAACAGCAATAAATATCTATCTAATCATTTCCTCTTTCCTACATATTGCCTTAACTGGGAGGTGAAACTCATAAGATATATGCCAATATTGGCTATAATAGTCACATTTTCACTCTTTTTTTTAGTTTTATCTCCATCAGTTCTTGCACAGGAGGAAGAGGAAGATGCTCAGGTAGGAATCAGAGTAGATGGAGATATTCCATTGATAGAAGTTGGAAAGGATACTGTTATTAACATTACCTTTGAAGACAGAGGATCTCTTAACTGGAGCAAATTGCTGGAAACATATGGAAGTATGTTTGGTGGACTTGGTTATGTATATATGAAGGTTGTATGGCCATACATGTTTGGTGAACAGGTTACAGAATGGATGGGTTATCACAGTATAGATTTCTATCCCGAGGTAGAAAGTAATGTCTCTGGATGGTATGCATGGATGGAACCTTCTGAGATTGTGAGATCAACTCTAGGAACCACAGCAAACCTTAAGCTCCATGTACGCGTAGATGAAAGAACACAATCAAATGCTGCTGTTATTCGCATAAAATGTGTGAGAAGAGGAATAACCGGTAAACCAATTGCTGTATCATATTCTGAGATAGCGGTGACTGCAAGGATATACCATTATATCGACGTAGTGCCACTCGAGAGTAAAAAAGAGGTTTCTCCAGGTTCTACAGTAACGATACCTGTAGATGTAAAAAATCTCGGTAACTTCGTTGATACCTTTCACATCTCTGCGGTAGGAGAAAATGGAGTAGTTGGAATTGCCTCGGATCAAATACTTGTTTTAAATCCTGGAGAAAGCCAGCGTATTTACATACAGGCAACAGCTCCTATTACTCTCTTTGATATTGGCACCCCAAAGAATCTAAAGATTTTAGCATATTCTATACACGAGCCTGACAATATCTTTACAGGAGAAATCGCTCTCATTAATAAAGGCATATATCTGCCATTCCTGATAATTTTGATTGTTATTATAGGTACGATTGTAGCATTGCTGTATATATACAGAGGTTCCCTGTCAAATATAAAAATCTCTTTTGAAACTAAAGAAACTAAAAAGAAAGAAACCGTTGAGAAAGAAGAAGAGATAACAGAGCCTGTGGAGAGATCCGAGGATAAGAAATCCATAGAGTTTACGCCAAAGGTCGAAAAACCTTCTTTCCAGAAAAAAAGAACAGAGAGGGACGAGTTAATAAACAGGATCTTAAGAGAGCAGGACAAACAGAAAAGAAAATTTAAAAAATACTGATGGACATACAGCCAGTAAATGTGAGGAGAGCAGATGAAATATATAAAAATTATATTCATGATTATAATTATAATTCTAGCATCTACTTTTATGTACATTGGATGGCTCAGTATGGATGGTGATGGAGACGGACTTATAAATGGAACCGAGCAAGGAGGATGGGATATTCAGATATATTATGCCAATGGTTCTGTTGAAAAAAGACATGTAAACTCTGATCCAAACAGTAGAGATACAGATGGAGATGGACTATCTGACTCTGAAGAATTTGCATATATTGGAAGCCTAGATCCGTCTAGCAGAGATACAGATCGAGACGGCATTTCAGACTATGACGAAATAAAAACCTACGACACTCTCCCTAATTATCAGGATTCAGAGCCACTCTACAAGGATGGATTGATGGATGGTATTGAAATAAACGGGTGGAATATCACAGTAAAAGGCGAAACAAGACACGTAAAATCAGACCCATTCACTTATAATTCAGATGGTGACGAACTGAGTGATTATGAAGAATGGAATGGAAGCAATGGTTTTAGAACGGATCCTGAAAGCAAGGATACAGATGGTGATGGTATATCTGATGGTTCAGATATTAATCCTATATGGAATGTCAAGATAAAGGTAGAGTTGTTGAATTTCACCCTTCTCTCATCCCCAGGCAATACCTCAAAGCCCTACTTCTACATCAGGGTAGGTAGTAACAGCACAGAGACTGAAAAACTTCCTTCGTTGAGTGCTGGAGAGAAAGTGGAACTGAACGAATCGGTCTATGTATTAGATATTAGTGACTATGAAGGAAACTTTCCACCAGAGATAATCATCTATGCCTTTGATAATAACACACAGGAAACGAGATCAACGATATTTGGGACTATCACAGTCGATGTATCCTTAGACATAAATGGTTCCAAAAGTAGTTGGACAGGACATTATACTGACTATCCAAACGAACAGATCTTTAAGATACAGGGAACAGATGGCATACTGTTTTTCAAAGTTAGTACTGTAGATGAATGAGATATCCAAGAAAAGTATAATATTGCATTCTCTATATGGTGTGTGATGAAAGGAATATGTGATATTTTAGAAGAGAATCTCATTTCTCTAATTAAAAAATCAGTCACTGAATTGCCACGGGATGTTGTGGATGCACTGGAATATGCACACAGCAGGGAAATCAGCAAAATTGCAAAGGTACAGCTGAAAACAATCCTGGAGAACATCAAAATAGCAAGCAAATCAAAGCACCCAATCTGTCAGGATACTGGAACGCCTACTTTCTTTGTTGACGTCGGTTATGAGTTTCCTTTCAAAAAAGAGATTGAGCCAGCAATATTAAAGGCAGTTGAAAGGGCAACAGAGGATATTCCTTTGAGAGCAAATGCGGTTGATCCCTTTACAGGCAAAAATACAGGAACAAACATAGGAAATCATATTCCCTGGATTGATTGGTCTTTAGTCAAAGGCAATAGTTGCAAAATAACAGTTTTTCCAAAGGGTGGCGGAAGTGAAAATGGTTCTGCACTGAAAATGTTCAATCCAACTGTGGATTTAGATGAAATTAAGAAGTTCATTGTAGAGCATGTTATTGAGATGGGTGGAAGGGTATGTCCACCAACTGTGGTTGGCATAGGAATTGGAGGGGGTAGTGATATCGCCTTGAAGTTAGCAAAGAAATCACTACTTCGTCCAATAGGGGATAGAAATAAAAATAAAACCATTGCAAAACTTGAGATTGATCTGTTAGAAGAAATAAATGATACCGGCATAGGTCCTATGGGTTTAGGAGGAGATACTACAGCACTTGATGTGCATATAGAGGTTGCTCATAGACATCCAGCATCTTTTCCAGTTGGAATAGCTATGCAATGCTGGGCAAATAGGAGAGCGAGCATAATAATAACTGGGGATGGTGAGATAATATGGTAGAGTTAATTACGCCCCTGAGAGAGAAGGACATAAAGGGTTTAGGAGTTGGGGACATCATTGAGTTTACGGGTACTCTAATCACTGCTAGAGACAAGGCTCACCAGAGAATCATAGAGCTCTACGAAAATGGTAAAAAACCACCGGTTGATCTTAAAGATTTAGCAATTATTCATTGCGGTCCAATTGCAAAGAGGAGAAATAATCGATGGGAGATAATATCTGCGGGTCCAACAACGAGTTACAGGATGGAAAAGTATACTGCAGATCTCATAAAATATGCAGGTATAAGGTTGATTATAGGAAAAGGTGGGATGGGAAGAAGTACTGCTGAAGCTTGTAGAAAATATGGAGCTATTTATTGCTCCTTTACCGGTGGTGCAAGTTTGATTGCCGCAAGTGCTATCAAAAAAGTAAAGGACATCTTCTGGTTGGATGATCTTGGGATGGCAGAAGCACTCTGGGTTTTTGAGGTTGAAAGGTTTTCACCACTGGTTGTTACCATCGATACCAAAGGAAACAATCTTACAGAGCAAGTTACTGAAGAAGCGAGGGCTAAAGTAGGTTCTGTCCAGGAATAAACATCCTAGTGCTATAGATTGTCAGAATGATTATTGCTATTATAATGACAATTGCCCATACTAAGGCATTCCAACTTATTATCTTTCTTCCATCGAGGGGACCAAAGGGCAGTAGATTGAAGAAACCAAGAAATATGTTTATGAAACAAACAAGACCCAGTATCTGACCAATGCTGGAATCTATGCCAAGATAGTAATAACCAACAAGAGCTATTGCAGCGACTACAATATTTGCGAGAGGTCCCGCAGTTGCTATTCTACCCATCTCAAACTTTCTCGCTCCACCCTGAATCGTCACTGCACCAGGTGCTGCAAAAACAAAACCAGAAAATACGCCAAGTAGCAAGGCAATAATTAAACCCATGGGATACATTCTAAATTCTGCCCATAATCCATAGTGCTGAGCAACAAATTTGTGGGATAACTCATGGAAGAAAAAGCCAGTTAGTATGCTGAACAGTGCAACTGGAAATGCGTTGATAGCAGAAACTACACTATCCAGACCATCCTCTAGAATTCCTCCACTTCCAAGTGCAAATGCAAATGCAACAGATAAAGTAAGCATTGCAGTAACAAGATGAATGATTTCTGTTCTGCTGGTAATTGATTTGTTTGTTATTTCTCTATAATCTGGATATGGAGTAAAGATCTCAACCTTTGGTTCTCTTGGCATGTCATGGAATGAGTAGTAGATTCTTCGTCTTTCCATCAGGCAGAGATAGCAAACTAACATGAAAAAGTTTATCCTGCCAGACCTATCTTCACAATATAAGTTATGGCTACAAAGCTGCCAATAGTGCTACCTAGATTGGCGAGGGCAACGACCATGAGTAATCTTACAACTCTGTTATTAAGGAAATCTCTCAGACTCTCTATCTGATTGAGCTGCTGAAAGTCTTTAACAGTTGGTACTCTTAACTTTGCCTCAACTATGCCTGCAAACCATCCTGCAGCTACAGCTGGATTGAGAGAAGTAAACGGTGCAGCGAGAAAAGCAGTTAGGATTGATAGAGGATGCCCTCTTGCAATTGCAGCACCCAAGCCAGAGAGTGCTCCATTAATTAGAAACCACCATAGAAACATATCAATGACTTTATCTATGGATGAAAGACCACTTGTAATTAAAACCCATACGATAACTGATACAAAGAGAGCAGGAATTGCATAGGCAACTGCCTTTGCTATATTCACTCTCTTTTTTGGAACCTTCTCCAGTGATTTGATATTCACGTCAACCTTCCCTTGTCTGAGATAACGTGTTATTCCATCAATGTGTCCTGCCCCTACAACAGCAAGAACCTTTCCTTTCTTTTTTTCATCCAGAATTCTCTTTGCTATGTATTTATCCCTCTCATCTATGAGCACATTTTTAACACTTGGCGCAATACTGCCAAACTCCTCCATCATTGAAGAGATCATATCCTGTTCCATCATCTCTTCTATGTTGAAATCCTCATCCTCTTCAGAGCCAACCATGGCTTTAATAAACTCCCAAGCTAAACGAATCTTTTCCCTTACACCCATCATTGTCCATGCTCTTTTGAGTGTGATTGTGATATCCCTATCTACAAGAGCAATTTTTATTCCCTTCTTTTTAGCTTCTTCTATAGCTGTAAGCATCTCAGCTCCAGGTTCAGAGCCGAATTTCCTTCCCATGCGGTGCTGGATAGAGGAGAGAAAGGTCTGAGCTAACAGAAGATATGCTCTGTTTCCCTTGAGAAAGTTGGTAATTGGAGTATTATCCCATCTTTCCTTTTCAGTCAAAACCTTGTATCTGCTCTTACACAATTCAACGGCAACAACATCGGGCTTAAAACTTTCGATAGCCTCTTTTACTTCATTAACACTCTGCGGAGAAACGTGAGCTGTACCAACCAGCAGTATATCATCTATCTCTGTTTTTGTCATCTCTCAATCAAAGCTCTGCCTCAAAATCTTCTACGGTTTGCAAAAACTCCTCATTTGATTTTATTCTACCTGTCTCTTTAAGATATTCTCTTGTTAACAGCCAGTAAATGAGTGCAAGTGCCCTTCTACCTTTATTATTTGTTGGGATAGCCAGATCTACATATTTAAGCTCGTTGTTTGTATCACATAGGGCTATTACAGGTATACCTATCTTTTTTGCCTCGTAGAGGGCTTGGCTATCTACAAGTGGATCATTTATGACAATAATATCTGGCTCAAAGAATACCTTTGCATTTGGGTTGGTAAGTGTACCAGGAATAAACCTGCCAGGGATTGCGTTTATTCCTGCAAATTTTGCAAATTGCTGAATTGGTTTTTGCCCATATTGACGGACAGATACAACAAGTATTTTTGACGGGTCATATTTTGCAAGGAATTTTGCAGCCTCTTTTATCCTTTTATCAGTCTTTTTTATGTCTATAATATAC
>CAYUOG010000026.1:0-7485 GCA_964446335.1 uncultured Thermoplasmatales archaeon | reverse complement strand
TTTTTTATCCTGTACCACTCCATGACATCGCTTCCACAGATGCCACTTGCCCTAATTTTGACAAGGATCTCATTTTCGTTTATCTCTGGCACAGGTAATTCCTTCACTCTGACGTCTTTGTTATTATAGTATACAGCTACCTTCATTTTCCACCGCGCTTTTCTTTTTTGAATACCTCATAGGCTTCTTTTGGTGTTGCATTTTCATGCACAATTGCACGTACAGCCTTAATCATAGCCACTGGATCAGTACTTTGGAAGATATTTCTCCCCATATCAACGCCTATTGCTCCAGCTTGCAAGGCATTGTAAGCCATTTTTAAAGCATCTTCTTCTGCTATCTTTTTACCGCCGGCTATAACGATAGGAACCGGACAACTCTCTACCACTTTTTCAAATTCTTCCACATAATAGGTTTTTACAAAATGTGCACCAAGTTCAGCGGCCATTCTACTTGCCAAAGCCATGTAGCGTGCATCTCTCTTCATATCCTTACCGACAGCAGTCACTGCAAGTACAGGTATGCCATATCTCTCAGCTTCATCTATGTATTGAGTCATGCCTAGGATAGTATCTCTCTCAAAGTCAGCTCCTACCATTATAGAAAAGGCAACGGCAGACACATTGAGTCTTATTGCATCCTCTATAGATACTACAGTCCCCTCGTGCAGTAATTCCTTTCCTATAATGCTTGTTCCTCCCGAAACTCTAAGTATGATGGGAATGTCTACCTCTGGACTGATGTAGTTTCTCAATGCTCCTCTCGTAAGCATCAAAGCATCTGCATATGGGAGAAGAGGATTAACCATCTGATCAAGTTTTTCTAATCCAGTTGTTGGTCCCATGAAGTAACCGTGATCCACAGCAAGCATTACAGTTCTTCCATCCTTTGGCTTTATTATTCTGGATAACCTATTTTTCATACCCCAGTCCATCTTAATCCTCCCGACCTTTTGGTAGATAAGAAGAGAGGTATAAAACTCTTTTTAAACAATCTTATTTACTACAGAAAGATTTATTATAAGTAAATTATATATAGTATGTTATAATGATAGACGAAAATACAGCACCTTTGATAGCAGCATTTATGGATAAGAGAGGATGCTTTTATTACAGAGTAAATGAAAAAGGTCATCATTTTCATACCTTCAAAATATCAACAGTTGATGAATCTGTGGTAAAGCTCCTCTATCGCCTGACAAACATGGGTCATCTGAAAACTAGCGTCAATGGAAACGGAAAACTAGTCTATACATGGCTTGTTCACAGCAGAGTAGAACTTTATCATCTGCTAAAGAACGTTATTCCTTATCTAAACACAAGAAAGGAAAAGGCTGAGGAAATGCTGGAGTTTTTGAGATACACAAAAAGGCAACACAGGTTTACGCCAGAAACTGCAAAAAAAGCAGTCAGTATAAGATATTCAAAATCTTGACAAGTGTTTAACTTAACAAAAGGTTTTATAAATTCAATTTTAATGAATCCTCCATGTTTGAGAAGATTAATGTAGATGAGAACTATAAGAGATTTTCAAAGGATAGATTGCACAGATTTTTTGTTGACATTCTGACAGCTTTATCTGTACCTGAAGAGGATGCAACCATCGTGGCCGATAACCTTATAATTGCAGATCTTAGAGGAATAGAGAGTCATGGAGCGCAGAGATTAAAGAGATATGTTAATGCAATAAAGAAAAATACAGTCAATATCAAACCAGAGATTAAAGTGGAGAGAGAAGGTAGTGTACATGCACTTATAGATGGAGATGAGGGGCTTGGTCAGGTTGTGAGCCATAAGGCAATGAAAATGGCCATTGAAAAGGCAAAGAAAAACTATTTTGGGATAGTCGGAGTCAGAAACAGCAATCATTTTGGTATAGCAGGTCACTATTCACTTATGGCCGTTGATGAGGATTTGATAGGAATAGCAATGACCACAACAAGACCTCTGGTTGCACCAACATGGGGAATTGAAAAAATAATAGGTACGAATCCGATAGCTATAGGAGCGCCAATTGAAAACATGCCACCCTTTCTTTTAGATATGGCAACAAGTGTTGTATCAACAGGAAAATTTGAGATGTACCAAAGAAAAAACAAACCAATACCTGAGGGATGGGGAATAGATAAAGATGGTAATGTAACTACAAACGCAGATGATGTGCTTATGGAGGGGGCAGAGTTGCCTCTTGGAGGTATAGGGGAAATACTTGGTGGACATAAAGGATATGGATTGAGTATGGCTGTGGATATGCTAAGTGGTATATTGACCAATGCAACTTGGAGCAAGTGGGTAAAGAATACAGACGAAAAGAATAGCAATCTTGGTCACTTCTTTATAGCAATAAACGTTGAGGCATTTCTTCCTTTAGATGAATTTAAAAGAAAAATGAAGGAAATGATAAAGGATATAAAGAGGAGCAGGGCAGCAGAGGGCAGAAAGATATGGTATCCTGGAGAAAAGGGCGCGTTAACTATGGAGACCAGATTAAAGATAGGCATACCAATATATAATAAAGTGCTGGAGGAGATAAATAGAATTGCAGAGGATGTAGGAGTAGAGAGACTAAAATAAGTATATCTTTTAAAATCAAAAACCTTTTAGAATATTGCTGGTGGATGAAATTGGAGGGGAAGGTGAGGAGGTGGGGAGAGATGAGGAGAGGAGGTTTAAAAATAAGAACCCCTCCAATCTCATCACAAATATAATATTATTCATAAATAAATATATAAATTTTGCTAAATTTTATTTAATATCTACCCAATTTTTCAAACCTATATATACAAACTTCAATCCTCTCGAGCCTTTTTTTATGGAAATAAAACTGGTGCGGAATCTCAAATGACATGGTTTTAAGTAAATAAAATCCAAATCCTTTTTCTTTTAAAAACATCTCCACAAATCCTCTAACTTCTTCTAAATTGGGATGGATTGAATAAATAACTCCCTCACTCTCACAAGCTTTCTCTAAAAAGGGCCTATCAGCATTCCTATTCTGACATCCAAAAGGTGGGTTCATTATGACTGTATCAACTTTGTGGCTAAAGAAAGATACATCACCGTGGATAAGAGTGATATTCTCTAGGTTTAGATTTTTTATGTTACGCTGAGCTATTTCAAGTGCTTCATCATCTCTATCAATGCCATAAACAATATCTGCACCAAGTAGAGATGCACCTATTGCAAGTACTCCTGTACCTGTACCAAGATCCGCGATTATCTTTCCAGCAATATCTCCATTTATATGAGCAATCCATAACAGTTCAGCAGCAACATCTCCTGGTGTTGTGTACTGCTCCAGTTCCACCTTTGGATTATCAAAACACTCAAGATTTGAAAGAATCTTTGCAAGTTGTTTCTTTTTAAGCGAGGGCATGTCACTTCCTTCTTAATTCTCTCTATTAATTCCAGTTCTCTATGGATTCCTCAATCAACCTCTCACTTTCCTCCAAAACTTCCTTGGTAACATCTCCAAAGGATGCTCTTGCAATAGCGAAGGGTATTCTGCGTATGTAATCTCCCATTCTCAAATCCCTCCTTAGACTGGTTGACTGGTATTTTTCAACAATCTCAGAAATCTTCTCTATATATCTATCTATACGCTCATCTGAAACTTTTATCTCTGGATGATGCATCCTTGCCTGCTTGATCCACTGATCGTAGTGTTTAGGTTTTCTTCTGATTTCTGAACCACCAAAGAACTTTTCCTTGAACAGTTGTATTCTCTCATCTCTTCCTATGTTCTCTGTTTTAACAATCAGTGCAAATCTGCTTATGAGCAAGGGAGGAAGTGAGATACTGTGTATGGGTTTCCCATAAAATACTCCCTCTCTGGGATTTGCAAAGGCAAGCATGATAAAATGACTCTCAATTTCTGTATGCAACCTTGATGAATGCACACTACATTTTCCATTAGAGAGCAGTTCATAACAGTATTCTATGTCTCCCTCAGGTATCTTATCAAATTCATCTACAAGTACAACCTTGTTGTGAGCATGGGGAAGAGCCCCAAGATCGCCTGTACCCATATGGCAAACCAATCCTGCCCTTGTAGTATTTGCACCTACTATGGAGATATCGCTGAAGGAAGACTCGACGATTTCCTTGGCAAGGGTTTTACTGCTTCCAGGTTCACCAATGATAAGGGAATGTACAGGCTCATCAAAAGTTGAAAATAGGCTTACCGCTATTGCCTTCTTCATCAGCTCATTTCCCTTAATCTCGCTAAAAACATTTTTCCAGAACCCTTCAAAACCTCTTTCTCTGGCAAAATCTCTGATTTCATCTATAGCGAGAGAGATACCTTTTTTTTCAAGTATCTCTCTTTTCCTCTGGTCAAGTATCTTCTTTTGAATTTCTGCCTGCTCAATAATGTATCTGAAGGCAGCAGATTTCCTATAGATTATGATGGTTTCTTCCTTTTCAGAAACAGAAACTGCACCTGGATGGATCTCATATACTCCCATAACAGAAAGAACCGCCCTTTTGACAGCTCTGTTTAATTCTTTAACTGTTACTCTTATTTCATTTTCTTCTATCAAAATCTCTTCTATATTTCTGCTTGCGAGTATGTTATGTGTTCTCCTTATGAGATGTTCCCCCTTGCTTCTCCCCATGCCAAGTTGCTGATGGGTAAGCAGGGCAATCTGATCCAGTCTGGTTATTCCCATGGATTCGAGTTTTTTTCGATCTGCAGGTGCTACACCAAGTATATCTAGATCATCGCTCATGTGGAACAGGTTCAATAGGATTCTCAATAAATAGTTTTTTCTTATGGATTTATAAAATGGGCCCGCCGAGATTTGAACTCGAGTCTATGGCTCTTCCTAGGGGAACATCAAAGGCTTTCTCTCTACCTTCTGTATTATCACCCTACCCGAAGCCACAAGGATACCAAGCTACCCCACGGGCCCAAAAACAAGAAAAGTAGAAAAGAGCAGAGATATAAAATAGTTACTTCAAACTCTTGGCAAACTCCTTGTATTTCCCTTCCAGTATCTTTGAAGCTTCTATGAGAGCATCCTTTGCCTTGAGAGAACCATCTGTCTCAAAACGGAAGATAAATTTGCTGTCATCTCCTTTAACAGTTATTGCACCTTGCTCACATGCCTCTACACACGACATGCACAGAGAACATTTTTCTATATCTGTCACAACAAGTTTATTATCCTTCTCTGCAAGTATCTTCTTGGGACAAGCTTCTATACACTTCTTGCGTGAATCTTTATCAAGCTTTTTTTGATCGATTTCTATTATCGGATAGTATTTATATGCAGGTGCCTGAACAACCTGCCATTTTGCATGTTCTCTCCCCTTTCCCAAGATTGCTTCAACTTCAAGTATCAGTCTCTGACCCTCAAAGAGTTCAACTATTGGTATATTTGGATCAACTACCTTCCAGTGATCATTTTCAGGTTGTAGGTCTCCAGAATATACCACTCCAGGTTCTTCCTTACTCAGTGTGTATCTGACCGTACAGTTGGGACAACCCTTTCCTCCACAACTGCATTCCTCTCTTGGTACAAGGAGTTTTAGATCAGTTGGAAGAGGAATCATACCCAACCTATGGGCAATAATCTCATCAAAGAGTGGAGAGGTGTTATCATATACTATTACATTTTCTATGGCAAGCTTTGGTATATCTGAGAGCATAGTCCTTCTTAGTGCATTGACAAAATAGGGCTTTGTATCAGAGATTATGAGTTTTGCATAGTTATCTTTAAGCTGACTGATTTCTACCTTCACTCCAAATCACCTAAACTCTTCTACCCCTCTTTCCACCTTTCTTTCTCCCGCCATCGTGTGGGATGGGTGTAACATCCTCAATTCTTCCAATTCTCATTCCCGATCTCACAAGAGCTCTAATAGCTGCCTGTGCGCCAGGACCTGGAGCTTTACTTTTGGTTCCACCCTGTCCTCTAACCTTAACATGAATATTATCAATGCCCTTCTCCTTTGCAATCTCTGCAACCCTTTGGGCTACAAGCATTGCGGAGTATGGAGAACCCTCATCCTTTGCAGACTTGGTTACCATGCCACCAGAACATCTTGCAATGGTCTCAGCTCCGGTTAAATCTGTTATCGTAATTATTACATTGTTGAAGGAAGCGTATATGTGAGCAATTCCCCATTTTCCCATTATTCTCCTCCTTTAGTTACTTCTTGTTCTTGTATAGTACCATCAACCCCTGGCTGTGGCACATTTGATGTATCTGGTGATGGGGTTGATGTCTCCACTGCAGGTTCTTTCTTCTCTACGATCACTGGCTTTCTTTTTGTTATATCTACAGCGGGACGGGCTGGATGGGAGAGATCAGATAGTGGAGAGTCCTTGGAATATTCTATCTCCTTCTCTTCATCTGCTCTTACCATGTAGCTTGGAATGGTTACCTTTCTCCCCCTTATTGTTATGTGTCCATGAACTATGAGCTGCCTCGCTTGCTTTGGAGTTGATGCCAGTCCCTTGAGATAAACCACCGTTTGTAATCTTCTGGCGAGAACATCTTCTACAGTGAGAGCAAGCACATCAGCAAGGGAGGCATTATCCTTGAGTATATTCATTCTTCTAAGGTGATCAAGCAGTTCTTTAATCTCTCTCTTATACTTCTCATCTTCAGATCCCATTCTTGGTAGCAATAACCTTGCCTGTGTTCTGTACTTTTTGAGTATGGTTTCAGCTTTCCAAATCTCTCTTTTGTTCTTTAGCCCATATTTCTTTAAGAGTTCATCCTCATGTTTTATCCTGTCTTCCTGCCATGGATGAGAAGGCGTTTCATACTTTTTCTTCTGATGTTTTGGATGACCCATATAAACCCCTACTTCTTACGTGATACACCTAAGGTAAGACCCTTTCTTCCATTTGATCTTGTCCTCTGTCCCCTCACCGGCAATCCAAGCTCATGCCTTATTCCACGATATGCTCTGATCTTCTTCAGCCTGTTAATGTCTTCTCTCAAGACAAGCACTATATCTGCACCTATAATGTGTCTGTTTTTTCCAGTGTAATAATCCTTTCTCCTGTTGACCATCCAGTCTGGTGCATATTTTGAAAGATTAGAAACCATATCCTGAATCTTGCCTATCTGTTCATCTGACAAGTTTCCTATTTTCTCGTCTCTGGAGACTCCTATGCTATCTGCAATAAATGCACTCATCCTCAAACCAATGCCTTTTATTCCTGTAAGTGCATGGAGAACTGTTCTTTCTCCATTTAAATCTGTATCTGCAATTCTAACTATGTACTTGAATTCGTCCTTTGCATCGGTTTTCTCTTCAACTTTTTTTTCTTCAGCCAAGCCAATACCTCAACGATATTTTTATTGGTATAACAGGAAAGTAAGCCAATAATACTACATCTCATATTTAAGTATTTAGGATACTAAATAGCACTACCTAGCGCTACCGGAACTAATAAGCTACCTCCAGTTATTCCATATCATGGAAAATTATTTTTGAAACTTTATCCAAAAATCGATAGCATATTAGG
>CAYUOG010000025.1:0-7490 GCA_964446335.1 uncultured Thermoplasmatales archaeon | reverse complement strand
AACTCGAGTTACCAGCACCCCAAGCTGGAAGGATGCCAAGCTACCCCACGGGCCCTTGTTGGGGTGTAAAAGAATATGTACTCAAAAACGTTGCCGTATAAACTCAGTCCCTTTTTCTTCGTGATATCCAGATTTCATCATCCATATTTAGATAAATATCGGCATCGTCCATTGTTTCTATTGATTGCTTTGTTGGTATGACTGTACCATTGGTTCTCTTTCCTTCTTTAGAATATTTTAGTATGACGTCTTTTCTTAACTGCCAGTAGTGGGTTCTCCATTCCCTTCCGTCATAGAGTGTGGTTTCTTCTCTCTCTGTAGAGAGCATCCCTTCCTCTTCAAGAATATAAAAA
The DNA here is from genome assembly GCA_964446335.1 of uncultured Thermoplasmatales archaeon. GTDB lineage: Archaea > Thermoplasmatota > E2 > DHVEG-1 > B18-G2 > CAYUOG01. The sequence continues at coordinate 7,137 of CAYUOG010000025.1, read as the reverse complement.
AGCTGTCTACCCTCTGGATCAAGCACGTTATCTATTACTCTGTCGTCAAATCCGAATATGTCCATCACAAAGCTTGCATCTCTTCTAGCCTCTTCTATATCAATACCTATACGATTGGCTATCGCACGGGATAAATCTTCCAAAGTAATTACGGTCATAAAGTCACCTACCCTTTCTGCGCATCTAATGTTTTCTCTTAAACTTTCTTATAATACTGTGTAGGATGTACTATTTAAGCATTTTGGAATATATTTCTTTAGATGCTACCTTCAAAGGAAAGGTTAATAAACGAAATTTTTCTTCCCTTAGCATATTTTAGGTGATGATATGGCAAGGAGGTATATACTTACATCAGAATCTGTGACTGAGGGGCATCCAGATAAAATGTGCGACCTTATATCTGATGCAATCCTTGATGACGCACTTAGACAAGACAAAAACTCACGGGTTGCTGTTGAAACCTCTACGAAAAACGGTGGCGTCATGGTCTTTGGTGAAATGACCACTGCGGGATACGTTGATGTACCTCATGTTGTGAGAAACACGATAAAGGAGATAGGCTACACCAAGGCAGAGTATGGCATTCAGTGGGAGACCTGCTCAGTTTGGGTGCAGATAACGGAACAGAGCCCAGATATCTCAAGAGGGGTTGCTCATGAGGAAGGCGAGATAGGTGCTGGTGATCAAGGTATGATGTTTGGTTTCGCCTGTAATGAAACCAAGGAGTTTATGCCTCTGCCTATAATGTTGGCACATAAACTCTCATGGAGACTTGCACAGGTTAGAAAAGAAAACATAATACCCTATCTTAGACCAGATGGTAAATCCCAGGTTTCAATAGAGTACAACGATAAGGGTAAACCTGTTCGTGCAAGCACTGTTGTTGTTTCCACGCAACACAACCCGGGTATATCACACGATAAAATAAGAGAAGACATCATAAGGGAGGTCATAAAACCTGTTTGTGGTAAATGGGTAGATGATGAAACCATCTTTTATGTGAACCCAACCGGTACCTTTGTCAGAGGAGGACCCTACGCTGACGCTGGTTTAACCGGCAGGAAGATAATGGTTGATACATATGGTGGAATAGGCAGACATGGTGGTGGAGCATTCTCAGGTAAAGACCCAACTAAGGTTGATAGAAGCGGTGCATACGCTGCTCGTTATATAGCGAAAAACCTGGTTGCTGCTGGTTTAGCAGATAAATGCGAGATACAGCTTGCCTACGCGATTGGAGTGTCTGAGCCTGTCTCTGTAAACATTGACTGCTATGGCACCAACAAGATTCCTATTGAAGAACTGGAAAAGCTTGTCTGGACCTACTTTCCTCTTAAACCTGCTGATATAATAAAAACCTTGGACCTGCGGAGACCGATTTACAAGAAAACAGCAGCATACGGACATTTTGGAAGAGACGACCCAGATTTCACTTGGGAGAAACTGGATAAGGTGCCTATAATCAAAAAGGCTGTTAAGAACAGTAAAAATCTTTAATAGAAAGAAGGAGATGCTACTTTATAGATATATGGAGGAAAATGAATGGTAGAATTTGAGACACTAAAAGCTGAGGAAGTGGCTTTTGGAAGGAATAACTTTATAGAGGTATCGAGAAAGAAGGCAAGAACCGATGAGGGAGAAAATGAATTTATTGCTGTATCTAGAGGATACTACCTCCCAGATGGTTCTAAAAGATGGAAAGCATCCATTGCCCTTCCTACTGAAAGAGAAAAACTGGAAAGGATTGCTACTTTGATTACGAGCCTTTAGTTTAGGTTCGTTAGATTAAAGTAGAGAAAGACAGTTTTACAAGGTATGAGGATATCAAAGGGAATAGTGTTGCTAATTATTTCTTCTTTTCTTCTTTTATCTTTATCAGGTTGTCTTGAGTTGAGGGTTGCATACATACCTGATAACCTTCTTACTAATGGATGGCACGAGAATGTGGAAAAGGAGGAAAGTGGTTCAAGCTACTTTGGGCTGGAGAAATGGAACATTCTTGTTTATGAAAATGGAGATGTTTCTGCTTTAACTATCACAACGATCAAAACATTGATAATGATGGATAAGGAAGAATTACTCAAAAAGATAGATTCAGATATAAGAAATACCTGTGGCGATTATGGTATAACTGTAGATGGGCAGAGCAAAGTTTCGGGTAGTAGAATGCTTGCAAACGGTCATGAGAGCAGGTATGTTATCTACAATGGCACAAAGAATTCTGAGGATTACAGAATCATAGGAGAGGTGTGGAGTTGCAGTTACTCTGGGATATCAGTCATGTGCATAGGTATGGCTAAAATTTCCGATATTAAAGGATTGGAGAGCTGGAGGGAGATTGCTGGAGATCCATATGGAAGTATTGAAGGCATAAAGGGAGAGGGATTGATATACAATATCAACTGTCACTGATCTCTGCTTTTACAAGTTCTCTTCCATCTATACATTCTACAGGCTCAATGATTTTTATTACACTATATTCCTTATTATTCTGCAGTAATGGACCATGGCATATGTCAAAGTATTCACAATCCAAATGTCTGCAATTCATAGTGTCTATTTTTACCTTCGATCCTTCCTTTGAGTTCTTGCCTATAAAAGCTATGATTGGCAGCTCTTCCACCTCTACCACTCTCACTCCACCATCATGGAGATTACAGCTGTGTCGTTTCTCCCTTATTCCCGTTATTCTATAGCTTCTTCCTTTCTTCAGGTTAAAACATGCGGTTTTTAACTTACAATTCTTACAGTTTGAGCTTGGTCCCATATAGATAAATTCCAATCCTTTTTTTGCCATTCGTTCTCCAACAAGTGTTACAGATGGCATTATATCACCCCCGTTTTTTTGGCAACTGCCCTCGCAGCTTCCTTAGTCAGACCTCCTTCTCCAAGTATGGTATATCTCTCAGGTCTTATTGAATGTGCAGTAACTAGAGCCTGAATTATCTTTTTCTTTGGTATTTTAAGCTCTTTTGCAGTTGTTGGTGCACCTATCTTTTTGAGAGCATCCCTTATTTCTTCCCAGTCTCCGCCATGTAGATACATCATCATTATTGCTCCAACCCCACATTGCTCACCATGCATAGCCCTTCCAGGTGCTATTTTATCTAAAACATGGGAAAACATGTGCTCAGCTCCAGATGCAGGTCTTGAGTTACCGGCGACACTCATTGCAACTCCTGAAACTATCATACCCTTAACAGCTGTCCATACAGCAGCCTCTGAATTTGTCTTTATAATATCTGCCTCTCTGAGTACCAGTTCTGCTGCGGTTTTTGATAGAGAGGCAGCATAGGTGCTAAACTCCTCGTTTTTCAACCTATAGGCAAGTTCCCAATCCTTTATTGCAGTGAGGTTTGAAATAACGTCTGCACATCCAGAGGCAAGCATCCTGTAGGGTGCCTTTTTTATTACCGAAGTATCTGCAACTATAGCTAAAGGTGAAACCGCACGTTTTGATGTGGAACCCTTTGACTCTTTGAGAGAAGCCTGAGGAGAAGCTATGCCATCATGGGATGCAGCAGTTGGAACACTTATGAAGTCTACGGAAGTTCTATAAGCAGCAAATTTAGAGACATCTATCACAGTTCCGCCACCAACACCAAGCACAAAACTGATAGAATTCTTCTTTATTGTCCTCTCAACTTTTTTAACTTCTTTGAGAGTGGATGCACTGATGATTATACTATGTACGCTATAGTTGTTTTCTTTGAGAAGTTTGATAACCTTATCCCCAAGAATCTTCTTAGTAATTTTATCTGAGACCACAAGGGCATTTCCATCTACTATTCTGCTACACAGTTCTGGAATCTGCTCAGAGGCTTTATGTCCAACAAGGACATCCCTTGGGAATACCATTTCCTTTATCTTTAGAAATCTATCCATAACTGAAAGGGAATCGAGAGGTTAATATATTATTTTTGCCTTTCCACAGCGGAGAGAAGGTGAAAAGAGAGGATCTGATTATAATAACATTACTTACAGGTTTTGTTATCTTCATTGCTGTTGGTTGTTTTTTAGATTCTCATCTTGTGTATGACAATTTTATATGGAGATATTACTGGGGACCTGTTGTTTCAGATGCTTTAAATCACCCTGCAGAATATCATGGAATAATCGCAAATGAAGGTTATACGCTAGTTTCAGAGATTACCTATGGGATTATTGCTCTCTTAGCTCTCTATTACATCTACAGGTTATTTAGGAGACTTAAAATAACTATAGACTGGGGCTTTTGCATATCTCTAATACCTCTGATACTCTTTGGTCCTTTCTCAAGAGTTCTGGAGGATACTGGCTATTTTGAAATACCCCTCGTTTACTGGTTCATAAGTCCACTGATATACATACAGATAGCTGTTTATACCTTGATATTTATAGTCATTGGATGGCATGTTGAAAGGGAGAAGAATTCTTTTCCTCTTCTTGCTATTGCCTTTGGAGGAGCATCATTATTTTCCTTTTACATCTGGAGTTTTTCTGGGATGGTTAAAGAACCGATAAATCCTGTAATTGTTTTTGTTTGTATTGTCGGTGCAATTCTACCAATAATGTTTGACTTCTACAGAAATAAAGAGATAAGAAGAAACTCCATTGTTTTATCGTCTGGATTGATCTTACTACTCCCAGCTCTTGCATTGATAATGGAATGGATTGCTGGCATACAGTGGAGTACAGGTACTGGAGTAAGAGTTGATGTGCTTTTTGTTGTAGTAGCTCTATCTACAGCAATTACTGTTGCTGTATTTTGGATAGCAAAGTCTATCAAAAGTGCTAAACCATACACAAAACCTCTAAATCTTGCTATGATTTTTGGACAAATGATAGATGGATTAACTACTTACATCAGCATCTATGATCCCTTCCATATGGACATTCCTTTGTATGGTGAAAAGCATCCTGTTTCACTAAAGCTTATGGAGGTATCTGGAGGGATTTTGTTTCCTATAGCAAAATTCTTTCTAATCATTCTTATAATCTATGTGATTGATGTCCTTTATAAAGAAGATTTGAAACAATATGTAAATTTTGTCAATCTGTTGAAGATATGTATTTTTATTCTTGGTGTAGCACCAGGAGTTAGAGATGTATTAAGGGTTACTCTTGGAGTATAAATAAACGATAGATTTTTATATACATAATTGTTTAGAAAATGTTGAGGATGGGATGAAATGAGCAGAGATTTATTCTATGGTAGGGAATTTATTAAAGATAAAAAAGAGCTTATCCTGGAGAGGGTCTCTACAGGTATACCAAAACTCGATGAACTCCTGCAGGGCGGTATACCAAAGAACAGTGTAACTCTTGTATCTGGTCCTCCTGGCTCAGGGAAAACAATACTGTGTTACCATTTTATAGATGAAGGGATAAAAAATGGTGAGAGATGTTTGTATATCTCTGTTGATCAGAGTGTAAAATCGCTTTTGATGCATGCTTACTCTGCTGGCTTTGACTTCCTTCCAGCTATAGAAAAGGGACTCTTGAAGGTCTTTCATGTTGACGTTGAGAGGGCAAATGCTTATACCGAAATAGAGGAAGAGACAATGTCTGGTTCTTTCAGCAGGATTGTCGTAGATTCTCTGTCTCCATTTGCAGATACTCCTCTAGTTTTTACATCAGATGTTGACTTTGAGAAGGCACCTATATTGGACAAACTCAGCTCTTATCCATCTGATTCAAGACCAGTGATAAGATCACATGTAAGGAGAATTTTTGAGTTTCTCCATGAAGTTCCAGCTACATCCATGCTCACCTCAGAGCTCATAGACCACAGCAATGGACTGTCAAGGGATACAGTTTCAGAGTTTCTTGCGGATGGAGTTATTCTGATGGGTGTTGATCCGATGATGGATCGTAGAAAGCTAACAATCTGGAAGATGAGAGGAACAAAGCATACACTAAAGCCACAGGATGTTATGATAACTGATGGAGGTCTGATGTTTAAATGAATGGAGATGATCCCTTACTCAACGTTCTTGAAGATTTACTGAAACTCGATGACATCTATGCTTGCATGATTGCTAGGAGAAACATGGTTAGTGTTATACCGGATACTTCGCTGTTCAATCCCAAGATCATGGAGGTTTGGGATATTGTATCGGTAGCAATGAAAAACGTCTTTACAGTTATAGAGGAATATGCCAGTGTAGGACTGGATGTCATGGAGTTTAGGCTGAAGAATTATTCAGTTTTATTCTTTGTTATTCCTGACACAGATAATGCCCTTGTTTCAATCATCCCATCCTTGGCTAACAAGGGTCTAATAGAAGTTGAAATGGAAAATGCAAGGAGAGAGATTGTGGAGATCTTGAATAGGAAAGAAGAAGAACTGGTACAGGCATGAATGAGGAATTAAAAGCAGGAGTTGGACTATCTAGGAAATGGGATGCGAGGGAGGCAGGAAGAGAGGTAGCTCTTTCAACCCTTGAAAAGTTAGATGGTGAGAATCCAAAGTTTTTCCTTTATTCTCTACTATTCATTATGAAAAATATGGTGGTTTTCAGGAACTCTTAAATGGCGTTTGGGATGTTTTACCTGAGGGAACACCATTAATAGGTGGTACAGTAGCAGGATTTATGAATAAATATGGTTGTTTTGTAAGAGGCGCAACAGCATTGGCAATTTCTTATCCAAATATGGATATAGCAACTGGAATAGGAATTAATACAAAAAGCAATCCTAAAAAGGCTGGTAAAAGTGCCTCAAAAGATATTAAAGAAAAACTTGATAAAAGTCTCTATAAGAACAAATTTATTTTTACTGTAATTTCTGGTCCTACTCTTCCAAAATCTAGAATGTTTGGAACCATGAAGATAATAAGAGACAAAAGTTATTCCAAATTACTCTCTAAATTGACGAAAGTTTCTACAAAGGTCAGCCAAGTCGGTCTTGGAAGAGAAAGAGAGGTATTAGAGGCATTATGTGAAAATATGATGGATTACTCGCTTCTCGGCATATCAAGTAATGATGATAATAAATATCTAAGGCATTATCAATTTTTTAATAGAGACGTATATGAGAATTCTGTTGTAGCACTTGGAATAAGGACCGATTTAAATATTTTTATTAAATCTAGCTATGGGCTTTTACCTACTGGTAAAAAAGCTAAGATTACAGGAACTGAAAATTGGAACTATA
>CAYUOG010000024.1:0-7528 GCA_964446335.1 uncultured Thermoplasmatales archaeon | reverse complement strand
GCCAGCACCTATAATACCTAGAGTCTTGTTTGAAATCCGTTTTCCAAGCATCAGCAGTGGTGCCCATCCATCAAATTTTCCAGATCTTGTAAATTTATCTCCCTCTACTACCCTCCTTGCAACAGCAAATAGTAATGCCCAAGCCAACTCTGCAGTAGCATCAGTCAAAACATCTGGAGTGTTGCTAACTACAATCCCTCTCCTTGTAGCCTCTTTTATATCTATATTGTTATAACCGGCTGCATAATTAGAAATAGCCTTAAGTCTTGGTTCAAAATTTATAACTTCTTTATCGATAGAATCTGTTAGAAGGCAGAGCAAGCCGTCCTTTCCTTTTAGACCTTTGATGATCTCTTCCTTACTTGGTATCCTGTCATAGGGATATACCTCTACTTCATCACATTCTTTTCTCAGAATTTCCAGTCCCTTCTCTGGAATTCTCCTGGTTACAAATACTTTCATCCTTTCACCTCGGCTCTTTCCCTTATCTTTACCATCTTCAGAAACAATTCGTTGATAGTTGTATCTATTCCTCTCTTTTTTCCCTCTTTAACTATAATTCCATTTATTGAATCAATCTCTGTTGGTTTTCTCTTTCTCAAGCTCTGAACCATCGAAGAATAATTTTCAGATGTATTTTCAATTACCTGTCTCAATTTTTTGAGTGCATCCTCTTCACTTACCTCTATACCTCTAGCAACTGCAACTTTTGTAGACTCTCTACATATTGTTTCTGCAATCGAGTACAAAATTGGATGTTTTATAATCTCTCCATTCTTTATCTCAAATACTGCGGTTATTGGATTTATGCAGGAGTTTATGATTGCTTTACTCCATATTTCATTCCATATATTTTCTGTAATCTTGGTTGTTAATCCAACATTATCGAATATTCCTGAGATTTTTTTAAGTCGGGATGTAATCCTGTCATTAATTTCTCCGATTAATGTCAAACCTTTTCCAGTATGTTCTATTGTGCCTGCCCGTAGAAACGTTACTGCCTCAGTTGTTATTCCAGCCAGTACTTTATCAGCTTCAATGTAAGATGTTATCCTTTGGATGTTATCTATGCCGTTCTGAAGGGAAAGTACAATGGTTTTGTCTCCTACAATATCCACTACCTCTCTGATTGCACTTTTAGTATCATAGGATTTAACAGTAACTAAGAGAAGATCGGGCGGTTCGTTTACATCTTCTATTCTATACACTGCCTTGGGGTAAACAATAAGGTTCGTTTTTCCAGTAATCCTTAAACCGTTTTTCATTATCTCTGATACATGCTCCTTTCTTCCTATGAGTGTAACATCATTGTTGAGAGAAAGCAATCCACCAAAGAGTGAACCTATTGCACCAGCGCCCAGAACTGCTATTTTCATGTTTTTTCACCCACAAGAATCTGATTAAATTACATAATATTTGTGAATTACTACAGTAGCGGGAATGCTCAATTACAGTATCAGTAAAGAAACTTTTTCATCTTCAAATGATAAACTGTATTCAGGAGAACAAAGGGTTTTCCAACTGCAAAATATCCATTTTTTCTGTAGAAATTAATTACACTCTCTCTTGCATTCAAAACAACATACCTTGCTCCATTCTCTCTGGCTCTTCTCTCAAGCTCTTTTAGAAGCATTGTTCCAATCCCTTTCCCTTGGTATCTTTCATCCACAGCCATAAAACGTATCTGTGCCTCTTCATCGCTGTTAAAATGCAAGCGACCAACTGCAATGGGAATTCTATCTTTCTCGCAGACCATTAAATGAATGGCTTTATCTTCTATATCATCTCTTTCACTTCCTATTGGTTGACCCAGTGGCTTTCTCAGAATTTTCCATCTCAGAAAGTAGTATCTCCTGAAATCCTCACTACTTTCTGGTTCGCATATATACATAGGATATCAAGATGATGATATGTAGTAGTGTATAAAATGATTAAGACCCATTTTATATAACAAAGTGCAGGGGAAGGGATTTGAACCCTTGAACCTCTACAGGACAGGCTCCTGAAGCCTGCGCCGTTGACCAGGCTTGGCTACCCCTGCTCTAGTAAAAAATTTGTTTTCTTGTTATAAATTTTTACTTCTAAAAAGTAAGCCCTTCTTCCTTCCTTTTCTTTTTAACTAGTTCCCATATCATGGACTGTAATTCTCTCGCATTATACACAGCGAGCAAATTTCCCTCAGAACCCATCTTTGAATAAGGTGAGGGGGTTAGTTGACCTGCTAAACTCTGTATGTGGAGACTTGTAACTCCGAATAATCTCTCTAGTATAGATCTAGAAATAACAATGTCTGATATCCTCTCATAAGGAATAGAAGATATCTTATAACCAATGATTCCATTTTTCACTATTACTCGTTTATTTGTTATCCAGTAATAATACTTGTCGTAGGATATTAGACTTAAAATAAAGGATGTCAATATTGAAAGAATCAAGACTATTGCAAACAATGTGAAAAGCCATACTTGGAGATCGTAACCAAGAGGTGGCATTAGCAATACAAGCACATAAGCAAAAATGATAAAATAAACTAAAAGAAAAATCCCAAATTGTCTTATAAATATAATACTCCTTAATGCATGTAGAGGTTTAATTTCTTTTAAAATTTCTTCCCCTTCCAGCAGATTAAACTCTAGCATGTGACTAAATTATATCTACCATATTTAATAAGTTTTTTATAAGTTGAAATCAAGATTATTAACATTTCTTTACATAAGATAGAATGTAGATCGGACATTTTAGTTACAATCTATTTTTTCACACTTTCTAAAAAATCAGGATGCATAAATTTTTCATTCCATCTTCTCTATATGTCCGATTTATTTAAATAGATTTTTCATATATCCATCTCATCCTATGGCCCGGATGGTGTAGCGGTAACATTAGGGACTGTGGGAAGGGGTTGCGCCCCTTTCAACTCCACAACCTCTTGCAGAGATCCCTCGAGTCGGGTTCAAATCCCGATCCGGGCCTCTTCTTAAAGGGTGGACCAGGATGCAAGCTCCGGAAGTCAATGAGCTCGATGAAACCATTGAGATAAGGTTCACGAAAATTGAAAAACTGATTTTCCTTGGAATCGTTATCCTCTTGGCGGTGGTGTATTTGGTAGAGATCCAAGATGAGTACGTAGAGAGAAACTTCCCTTTTATTGTCCCCCTTCTGGTAGGTATACATTGGATTTTTTTCATCTTAGGTTGGATGTTGGTGGGATTTCCTCTCTCAAATGTGCTTAGATCGATCTATAAATCAATCACTGGGAAATTTATCCCAAAGGGGGTTGCATCCACTATAGAAGAGAGTAGAAGAAAGTTTCTCTCTTTTCACCATGGCTTGGACATGTTTTGGTGGATATTATTTCTACCTACATCCTTTGGAGGGTTAATCATCGCCTCAATCTCGATCTATACTAATCTCATACCTTTTGATATGCTATTCTATGTCCTGCCATTCTGTGGCGCGGTGTATTTTGCGTTTATGGATAAATTTGAAAAAATCATAGGGATTGAACCTGGATCCGATGGAGATTAGCCTATCACCTTTTCCCACTTCTTAATTTTCAATACCTTTCCCAGAGAGCCTCCTCGCTTTATCTCTTCTCTTATTCTATCCTCATGCTCCTTCACATCAAGTGCCCTATTTGCTATCTCCTGAGCTCTCTCCTGAGGAACCACAACAACTCCAGAGTCGTCTCCTATTATCCAGTCTCCCGTTCTTACTCTTTCTCCTCCGCATATTATCTCAGCTCCAATCTCTCCAAACCCTTTTGGTTCTCCAGCATTTGAGCTGATATGTCTACAGAATATTGGGACATCCATCTGCAAAAGATCATCTAGATCCCTAATTGCTCCATCTATAACTATGCCCGCTAAGCCCTTAATCCTTGCACTCCATGTTGCGAGCTCTCCCCATACTGCTGTCTCGCCACCTTTAACATCTATAACAAGAACTGTTTCAGAATCTGCTTTATCTATTGCCTCTATTGGCTTTGCCCAATCTCCATCCATTGTACTTACAGTAAGTGCCTTTCCAACCATATGAAAACCTGTTTTTATTGGTCTTATACCCTTCATTGCACCTTTACGATGCATTGCATCTGATATATTTGGTGTAGAAACCATAGAGAACACTTTTTTAAGCTCGTCTTCACCATACTTTTTGTACAGATCTGTTTTTATAGAGATCTTTTCCTGTATAGCTTTTTTAATTATCTTTGTTGCTTCTGTAACATTTTTAGCCTTTGTTATTGCACCGCCTACAATAACAATACTTGCACCAGCCTTAACAACCTCTGCAACAGTTTCGCTGTTTAACCCGCCAGCAACAGCAATTGGAATCTTTACTTCATTAGATAGAGTTTTGAGTATATTAATTGGCTGTTTTCCCCTCATCTGCTCATCTATGCCGACATGGATGCAGAGAAAATCAGCACCGAGCTTCTCAATTTCTTTGGCTCTTGATTGCTTATCCTTTACACCTATAAGATCAACCATCACCTTTGTTCCATACTTTCGTGCGGCCCGCAGTGAATCTTTTATGGTTTCATCATCCGATGCACCAAGTATGCAAACTACATCTGCACCTGCCTTTGCAGCCATCTCAGTTTCAACTGCACCCGTATCCATGGTTTTCATATCTGCAACTATGGTTTTTTCAGGAAAAGACTGTTTTAGTTTTCTCACTACTTCCATGCCTTCACTTTTTATCAGAGGAGTTCCAGCCTCCACCCAGTCTGCACCACCATCTACAGCCTCTTTTGCTATCTGAAGTGCACGGTGCGCATTTATTAGATCCAAAGCAACTTGAAGAATAACTTTCATCAATGTAGTTAATCTCTGCATGTATTTAAAAATGTGGAGGTTACAGGAATCCGAGAGCCTCTTCTATTCTTCCCATTTCTATACCAGTTGTAAGCTTTCCAACTATTGCACCATTGGAATTGGCTATTAATCCACTTCCTATCAAAGGAACACCATGATTTATCGTACCAACCATAACATCTGTATCAAATAGAGATTCCAGCTCCTCTCTTTCCCGCTCCTCAACCTTTGGATGACATAATAAGCCTTTGTTGGTAACTACTGCCGCCATGCCTACAGTTTTAAGCCCTGCTATAGTACCTGTTTTTACAGGAACGCCAAACACCTTCTCCATCTGTTTTATGTTATATCTTCTTATATCGGGATGAACCAAAGCCCCTTTGTCATTCACCAAAATATTGTTACCAGCAGCATTGTGCTTATCTTGAATAACAAAAACATCTAAGCCTGTCTCCTCTATCATATCTATTGTTTCTTGTTCAGCAGAGTTTGTAATGACGGCTCCATAGGAATTGATCGCAAGCAAGGAGCCAATTATAGAGCTCTCTGCAATATTTAGTTCAACAATCTTAACGTTTAGAGTGCGAGCTATTCTGCTCTTTGTTTTTTTGGTGAGATTTTTTCTCAAAAAAATTACATCGTCATTTGCTCTACCATATATTCCTAAGTGCGGGTTTCTGTCAAACTCCATCTGCTCAAACATGGTTCACTTCTCTGCATCCTGCTTTTTCTCCTCTTCAGATTTTTTCTCTTCTTTGGCAGGTTCCTCCCGAACACTTTCTTTTTCGTCAGTCTGTTTTTCATCAGTAACTTTGGACTTTTCTTCCTTTTCCTGAGGTTTCTCTTTCTCTTCCACCTCTTTTTCAGTCTCTTCTTCCTTCTTTTCGGATTCTTTCTCTATTTTCTCTTCCTCAGGTGCTTTGGTTTCCTCTTCTTTAACTTCTTCACCTTCAACAGCTACTTCTTCCTCCGTTACTTCCTCAGCACCTTCCTCTTTCTCCTCTGTTTCACCTTCTTCCTCAACCTCTTCTTCCTTTGGTTTTAGAATTGGTTTCTTTTCTTCCTTTATTGTCTTTAGTTCCTCTCTGAATGATTTAAACTCAACTTCTGGCAGAGAAACCTCTACTACGCCATCATCAAATTTAACTGCTCTTATTCTGATTCTACTGGGTATCTTGTACTTGCCCTTTGCCCATAGTGCATTGTTAACGGAGCTATCTATCCACACCTTGTCTGGCTCTACCTTCATATGTTTTGTAACAAAAGCTCTTACTTCCTTTACCGCGCGCTGTGCTGCCCTTGATGTCACAGAATATTTTACCCTGCGCAATGGGACAACATATAGCCTTTCGATCTCCTTCTCTGCCATGTTTATCACTTCTTGAGCTTATTTCTTCTCCAATTTCTTATCTTCGGATGTCTCATGAACCTTCTGTTGGTTCTCATTACTATCCATGCCGGTACTCGTCTATTGCTGTTTGTAGCTTTTATCAATCTCAACTTCTTTGCAAAGGGTTTATTTCTAGCCATTACAATCCCCTTCTTCTGATTTTTATTTCTCTTTTACGACTTGCAATTCTTGAGAGCAAATCCTTCAGCTCTTCATCAGTTATTTTGTGTTGTAATCTACCACTCTGCACCAGCAGTATGAGTTGGTTTTCTATGGTTTGTGCAAACTCTGGTCGAGCCATTCTAATCCTAGCCAATCTCTGCCTCGCCTCAGATGTGAGGATGTAGCTGAGTATTTTCTTTCTCTCTTCCCCTATTTGTTCTTCTTCCTCTTCTTCTATTGCCTTCTGATATTCGATCTGCTGTCTAAGTTGTTCAAGCTTCTTTTTCTTGATCTCTTCCAGTTCATCATCCATGATCCAAACCTTTAATACTTTTTGAGCTCAGGATACTGCTCAACCATCTCCATCAGCACTTCATGGGCAGTATTATCAACCAACGACTGCCCTTTGGGAGTAATTACCCTTCCTCTTCCTTTAATCTTTGAAACAAGTCCTGCCTCTTCAAGCTGCTGTAGTATTTCTCTCACTATCGCTCCACTACCTTTAACTGCTCTGTAAGGCTTTGATCCTCTGTCTCTTTTTCCTCCATACTCTGCTCTCAATCGCTCTACACCTATACGCTTTTTTATGTAAACCTTTCTAAGCACCGATGCGCATCTTATATGCCACCAGTCCTGATTTAGAGGAGGATTCTCTGTATGAATGCCCGTTCTCACATACTTACTCCATTCTGGAGGTGTAACTGCCTTTATCTCCTTCAATTTATCTGCAAGTTTTTTGATGAGCATATCTGCCGGAACATCGTATGCTGTGGTCATAAGCACTCCTTCTTTGTAATGAAGTGGATAAGGGTAATTAACAATACTTATTTAAGGATAGCGGAAGCTTTTTCCCTTAGAGGTATGCGTCTATGAGCGTTACAATAGGTGCAAGATATAACCAATTTTCCTCTGTTTGTTCTTACTCTACAGGTCACACCAGGTAACATGAATCTATAGCAATTCTTACAAAACAGGTATTTGTATTGTTTAGGGATTGGAACAAGATATTTCATACCTATCTTTCTCGCTATCTCAACATACCTATCTGCACGATCAAATCTATGTTTTTTTGCAGCATCCTCAGCAAGATGAAAAAGGATGTCAATGCGCTCTCTTGCTATTTTTCTCTGCATTGCCTTTTCTCTGAAAGTCCTACGTC
>CAYUOG010000023.1:0-7622 GCA_964446335.1 uncultured Thermoplasmatales archaeon | reverse complement strand
TATCCAAATGAAGATAAAGTTATCGAGTTATTTGAAGAAGTTCTTAAAAAAGTTAAATACGCCAATCCAACACATGGTACTGTAGCAGGAGCACTTGCAGCACCACGAATTCTAAAGAGAGTTGCGGAATTAAATCACGCTGGTTTCAATAAATGGGTTGGCATACAAGTTGGTTTTGAAACAGCTTCTCCTGATCTTATAAAAAAGATCGCAAATAACAAAATGAAACCCTTTAATGCAAATGAATGGCCTTGGGTTTTATTAAATGGAACCTACGTTTTCAATAAATTCTTCTGGTTTCCAGCATATACTACTATTGTTGGATTACCTGGGAGTAGCGAAGAAGATGAAATAGACACAGCTAGATTAATTATAACAATGGAGAAAAAATTGAAAGAAAAACTAGGAGAAAAAGCACATTTTACAGTAACACCTCTTGCATTTATTCCAATGGGTGCTTTAAAATATGAAGAATTTTTCAATGTCGCAGAAGAACTTACTCCAGGTAGAATTCTACATGTATATCATGCTTGGAGACATCTTGCATGGGAGATACATCATGGTTTAAGAAGAATTATTAAGATAAATCCATCCTATATTATATTTTCTCCACTAGCAAACTTTGGTGCAGAACTAATAGTTGATCGTATAAAGAAATGGGCGGTTAGAAAGGGAGTTGATGTAGAAAAACCTTTACAACCAATGGATTTGAAAATAGAAGATTATTGATAGTAGAGGCATATCTGCCTATACATACTAGAGGGATCGTCAATGATAAACTCTTTACACGGGTGTGAAAAGCTGGATTGTAGCTTGGTGCTCTATCTACAATCTTCCCTGGAGGTAGCGAAATTGTTGACAGTCTCCAGAAAGAGCAGACGATGCGTTATTAAAATTATTAACTTCACAAAAAAACAACCCTACCAAATCTCATCGTAATATGCTGGAGAATTGATTTTATCATCTATGGCATCTGATTGCATCATTTAGATTTTAGATTATTATTCCTATCCAAAACCCTTTCTATTTCTTTAATAAGAATAGATGCTGGAGAATGTAAAATTGTATATCTTTCCGCATTCTTGTGAATAAAGCTTTTTCTCTCAAGACCCTCCAGATTTTTCATCAACTGGGTCTCATCTGGGTTTAAATTATAGTTCTCGCATCTTACCCTATAAACATTTTTTATTTCCTCAATAGTAGCATATGCCTTACTTTTGCATACAACAGCCAATGAAAGTAATGCTATCATTTCATCTCGAGAAAGTATTTCTATGCTCTCCATAGAAGTATCAAAATTTGCCTCTCTAACAGTTTCAGGTATAATACTTTCCTCTCTCTTTTTCTCTGCTATAATGGCAGCATTTTTCAGAATATCCATGGCTGTTCTCATGTGTCCTCTGCTTTCCAGAGCAATATCTGCAATGAGAGAAAGTATGTCATTATCAAAAGTACTTGGATAGAGCGCATCATCTGCCCTGTACTTGAGAATCTGCACAATCTGTTCATGAGTATAGGGTTTAAGATGCACTACTGCCTTTTCTGCAAAAGTGCTCCATGTGGCATCATCGTTTATCATGTGACGTAGAATATCTGCATCCCTTGTTATGGCTATGTATCTTACCGTTTTTCCCTCTTCATATAGCCTAGATAGAGTATATAGAAAATGCGCCATATCTTCCAAAAGTATTCCTTCAACCTCGTCAAGTATTATAATTCGGTTTGTATCTACCTGATTCCACAATTTTCTTGATGGTAGACCTGCGGTATTGAAATTGGGTTTTATCTGAGATACTATGGTTTCAAGTATTGCATGCTCTGACCTATTGATAAAACAATTTACATATACGTTTTCCTTAGATATGTGGCGAGCCAGTAATGTTTTTCCAGTTCCTATTTCACCAGAGATCAATGCTTTCTTTCTGCCTTCAATTAACACGCTCAACTGCTCTATCTCTCTTTCCCGACAAGGTATTTTCTCTGGTATGTAGGAAAGTTCTAGCTTCTGTCTCTCTCTTATTATCACTTACCTCACTGAAACATCAATTGACAAATGGCTTAAAGAATTATTGGCAAGGTATAGATTACAAGCCACCGAAATGTTTTTAAATGCATTCTCTCCCCCTCTTCCCGCTTTTATACTCACAAATAATTTATGGTAATGGAAAAAGACTCAGAATAAAAACGCCTGCATGTTAATACAGCGCCCTAAGGTGGGCACATGTAGGCCATTAATCTAAAAAAGGAGGGGTTTCTTTTTGCATCCCATCCCTCCTCTTCCCTCCTTTAACATATCAAGGACTTGAAAAAGAGGATAGAGAGAGGTAGGGTTTATTTTATGAGTGGCTTTCCAACAGGTACCACTTCTCTTCCATAGGTTTCATTGATAACCTGTGCCATTGCTAGATAGATGGCACTTAAACCACAGATTATTCCCTCATACCCCGCTATTGTAGCGATTAATGCGTTTCCTGTAAATTCACCGAGGGCAAGTAACCAGAACAGTATTGCTAGGCTGATGAATACAAACTGTAATGCAGTGTTGTGCTTGAGCGTGGATATGAACATCAGGAACGTGAAAAGACCCCACATAAAGAGATATGAACCCATTGCAACCGAAGAAGGTGCATCTATCCCTGGGACAATATTTGG
This sequence comes from uncultured Thermoplasmatales archaeon, assembly GCA_964446335.1. Lineage (GTDB taxonomy): Archaea > Thermoplasmatota > E2 > DHVEG-1 > B18-G2 > CAYUOG01. Next base: position 4,970 of record CAYUOG010000023.1, on the reverse strand, counting down.
TATCATAACAAGAGCAACAAGAGTTAACCAGAATAATCCGTATGAACTGAAGGCTGTAACTCCAAAGGTATTTCCTTTTCTGTATTCAAGTATACCAGCAATTATCTGAGCCAAACCACCATAGAATATTCCCATGGCAAGTATCATCGATCCAAGAGCAAATATTCCTGCGTTGTGAAGGTTCAATAGCACTGTTGTCATTCCAAAGCCCATTAAACCCAAAGGTGCTGGGTTAGCAAGAAAACTTTTCTCGTCCATCTTTCCTCACCACTACTTTTAGCTGAGGTCAAAATAGAAAGATGGTTTAAAAGAATATCGAGAAATTTAACGTCTGCGTTTTATGTAAACAGCCATGGCAACTATTGCAACAATTACTATAGCAACGATAGCTACAATGATAAAGGGATCTATGGGAATTGGCTTTTTGGCACTCTTTACGAGAACTGTAAGTGATAGATCCTCTGGTGTTCCCGTTAAATCAGAGTATCCCTTTGCATGATATGTTAGTAGCATCGGCAATATTGTCTGATTGTTAACATACTCATTTGAATCTTCTGCATTTATCCCTATCTTAATACAACGAGTTTCATTGACTGGTATCTCTACCTGATCACTTGGCATTATAATAGAAATTTTATCTAGATCAGTGGTATTGATGGTTAGCTTTGCAACAATTGGCATGTTGCCTCTGTTTGTTATATTTATAGATACATCTCCAGATTCGCCTGGTTTAAGATAGAGCCAATACCTGTCCATCTCTACGTCAATACCTGACACAAAATCTGATTTTAAGGTTACAGTGCAAGGTTCAGCTGTCGATCCCTTTATGTTTCCATTATCCTCAGCCATCGCACTGAATTTGATATTTGCCTTCTCGTAACCAGGTGCATTCTCAAGAACTGTTATGGTTGCCTTTACAGAGAGAGTGACATTTCCACCTTTGAAAAATGAGGATACAGGTATTGAAGCATACAATACTTTTTTATCCAGCTCTACAGTGCACCAAGATGGTACATTCTCCACAGTAACATTTATTCTAGTTGGTGTGCCAGACAGAAGAAATCCTTTTGGTTTTGCAAACTTGGTATATTGGTAATTAATATTCAAAGTGACTGTTGTACTTTCTCCTGGCGCCAATATTCCTAAATCTGATTTTTCAGGTGCTATTGCTAGGGTAGATGTGGAATGTAAAAGATATATCCTTGCAGATGTTGGAACTGTAATAACAGAGAGGTTTGCAATAAGTACAAGCAATATACCTGCCCCTACGAGTAATCTAGACATTCTTTTCATACAGCAATATATATTATATTAATTTATATAAAAATCTTATCCCGCATTTGTTACCAAAATCATCGATAAAAGATGACTATAAACGCTGTAGCAATCATGAAGAAAACGATCAGTATTGCGAGTATTTTAACTATCCATTCCCTTAATTTGTCCTTCCTCATGCAATATCACTTCCAAATATAGCTATTACATCTCTCCCTACACTCAAAACCTCAACCTTCTTTCCATGTATAGAATAGGCAATATCAAAGGTGAGATCATCTTTAGTTACGGCAATACCATTGAGTATCTCAAACTCGCCTTTTTCCTTTATTTTAAGATATATGTCATTTGGTTTTTCCTGCTTTAATGTCCTTACAATCTCAGCAGTCTTCTCTCTATACTTCTTTCCAATGGATGCATAGATTGGTTTTACATCAATTGCCTCTTCCTTTATTTCAGAGAAGTTATCACTTATATCGAGTGCTTTTATGTTCATGGTAACAGATATGTCCTCCTTTCCTTCTTTAATGATCTCTGGATGCTCTGTAAATATCTCTACTTTCTCTATTGAGCTATTGAGTGCTATGCCTTTTTCACCCTTCCATTTCCTTATAGCGGAAATTATCTTCTTGATAGTTTCTCCAACCTGCTCTGCATCATCATCTATAAATTCGACTTCTGGCCATTCTGTAATGTGAATACTCTCTTTGTTTACTTTTACCTTATAGTACTGATGATATATCTCCTCTGTTATGTGTGGAAAGAATGGTGCGAACATCTTTGTTAATCCTAAACCAATGGTGTATAATGTGTAGAGAATACTCTCCATTTCTTTCCTTTCATAAATAAAGGACTTTGCCATCTCTATATAATGATCTGCAAACTCATGCCACAAAAAGTATTCAATCTCCTTCAAAGCAAGCGAGAATTCGAAATTCTCCATAAAATCTGTGCATTTCTGTACAACTCTGCTGTATCTTGAGAGTATCCATTTATCCATTGTCCTCAAATTGCTGGGATTTTTGGGTGCGTCTTCTGGCAAAAATTGTGAAATAAAACGCTCAACATTCCATAGCTTTCTTAGAAGTCTGGTTCCCCTAATTACATCCTTTTTTCTAAACGGATTGTCCTCACCAAGGGAACAACTTGCGGCGTAGCATCTGAAGGCATCTGTACTAAACTCGTCTATCACTTCGAGAGGATCTATAACATTACCAAGACTTGCATGCATGGGAGTGCCATCTTCTGAGAGTATGAATCCTCCCATCATTATGTTTTCAAAGGGTTCTTTATCTGTCAGAAGGGTACATCTTAGTATGGTATAGAATGCCCACGTTCTTATGATATCATGTGCCTGAGGTCTTAGACTCATGGGATATAACTTTTTGAATTTTTCATCATCTCTCATCCAAAAGGTGTTGTAAAGTGGAGAGATGGATGAATCCATCCAGGTATCAAATACATCTTCACATCCTTTCAGCTTACCTCCACATTTTGGACATTTTTCTACAGGAGGTGGATCTATAGTAGGATCAACATAACATTGTTCCTTTTTGGCAACTACAACCTCTCCACAATTTTCACATTCCCATAAAGGTATGGGTGTTGCGAAATATCTCTGCCTACTAATAACCCAATCCCATTCTAGTGAGTTAACCCATTCTTCAAGCCTCACTTTCATAAATTCAGGATACCACTTCATTCTATTGCTTGCTTCCAGTACCTTCTCTTTAAATGGAATGGTTTTCAGAAACCATTGCTTTGCATTGATAAATTCAACGGGTGTTTTGCATCTCCAGCATACACCAACATTCTGTTTCAAAGGCTCTTGTTTGGTTAACAGGTTATTTTTTCTCAAATCTTCTATTACTGCCTTTCTTGCATCCTCTATCTTCATACCCGCATACTTGCCACATATCTCTGTCATCCTGCCTTCTTCATTGATGCTCATTTCTATAGGTAATTTGTATTTGAAAACCCATTTGAGATCCTCTTTGTCCCCGATCGTACATATCATCACTACACCTGTTCCAAAGTTTGGATCTACAGCTTCATCCTCGACGATCTTAAGCTCTTTACCAAAAAGTGGAACTTTCAGAGTTTTACCAACAAGCCATGGTGCTCTCTCATCTGTGGGATGTACAGCAACTATCTGACAGGATGGAAGCATCTCTGGTCTTGTAGTGGCTATCTCGACGTACATTCCCTTTTCATCTTTACCTATTCCATGATATTTTAGAAGTTGTTCAGGCTGTTCTTCAACAAAATAAAACTTTATTGTGTTGAGCTGAGTTGTTCTCTCCACATATTGAACCTCTGCATCAGCCATTGCAGTCATGCATCTGGGGCACCAATTTACCGGGAACTCACCTTTATAGATGTATCCCTTATTATAAAGCTCTATAAAGGATATCTGAGTAATTCTCCGATAATACTCAGCATCTGTTTGGTAGTATATCGTAGGATCCATGCTTTCTCCAAGCTTGATAAACTGCTCTGTCATGGTTTTGATGTTTTTATTGGCGAATTCACTGCATAGTTTTGTGAACTCATGGCGATCAATGTCTTTCCGAGTGATGTTTAATTTTCTTTCCACTCGCTCTTCAATAGGTATACCATTCACATCAAAACATAGAGGAAAAAAAACGTTGTAGCCTCTCATCCTTTTATAACGCGCAGCAAAGTCAATATGAGTATAATGTACAGCATGTCCTGCATGTAATGGTCCAGATGCATATCTTGGCGGAACATCTATGCTGTAAACCGGTTTATCACTGTTAAAATCAAAGTGATAGAAAGTCATCTTCTGCCAAGCATCTTGCCATTTTTTCTCTATGGCTTTTTGGTCATAGTCGCTCATACTCAAAACGAGGATGTCGAAGCATATTTCTCCTTATAAAGGTTACTCAGATGGATCATTCACGTTTCCCATGAAGAGAATGGTGTTTGTCTCCTTGTGGTATATTACAAATATGAATGGGTGATTGCAATCAAAGATTATTCTTGAACTGCTACTACTTCCACCACCGTATTTTAGTGGCATTATAACTGCTGTTGCAGCAGCTGCCTCCGTCCCCTCTTCGTTTACTTCAATGAATGCTTTATGTAAAACTTTGCTTATGTATAGGTCCTTAGCTCCATCTATACCTGAGAAATCTGCATTATCTGAGAAGGCGGTTGGCATACCAAGATCAATTAGATAGTCATTCAAAGTATATAACGGTGTTTTAATCTCAAATTTTGGAAGGTAAATATCAACTCTCTTCTCACTCATGGAATCAATTAGATTAGAAAACGTCTCTTTGTTCAGATAGTCTATAACATCAACTACAGTGTAACCCTTCTTTGGTAAGAATATGAGCATAGAGATATTACTATCAGAGTATGGCAATTCCAAAATCTGCATTTTAGAAGTTTCTGTATAATTAAAAAGATTTTTTGTATTTGTCAAACACATTGTGGAGACATTTATTTTTTTACCAGATGATGTTGTAAACAGTCTATCAGTTGTGTTATCATCATCGAATTGAATCTTCCATATTCCTTTGAAGTAAATTGCATTTGTAAGAATTAACATAGTGAGATCAGGATCGATGGCATTTGGTGGAACAAGATCATGTATCAGATTGTTTGTTTTATTTTCGACCCAGCTGTTTATAATATCTGCTGCTTTTTCAGGATTTGAATAATCAACC
>CAYUOG010000022.1:0-7697 GCA_964446335.1 uncultured Thermoplasmatales archaeon | reverse complement strand
CCATTTTGATGAACATTCAAATGCAGCAGTATCATCAACACGAGCCACTAAATCTAAAGGTATAATCTCCTTGTCGATGATGGTAAACGGATTTATCTCAAGATATGCATAGTGTAGATCAGCATAGAATTTGAATAAACCTTTGATGAAATCTACAATTACATCTTTTTTATCCTCTGGCGTATCTTTAGGTAATTTGTTTGTAATATCAATTTTTTCTATATCTTGATCAATATCAACTTGTATCTCTGCAACCGTATCCCACACCGACTCTATATCTACACCACCATGGTTAGAAAAATAGATCGTGTCGCCATCTCTATTGCTTTTAATAGCTACATAAAACTCTTCCTTATGTGGAGTGAATGGTTCTATTAGAAAATGTGTTAATTTATCTGTAACCTTACCAACGGTTACCTCCTTGTTCATCATTTCTTTCAACCATTTCTTAACCTCATCAAAGGATGCGTTTAGTTTAACTAAACCATGTTTACCTCTCTTACCAAACAGTTGATCCGGTTTAGCTACAAGTTTCTCTTTTTTAAGCCATTCATATTTTTCTGGGAGTTTATCGATATTTGTATTTGGTCCTACTAAAACTACTTTACCATGGTATTTATAGCCTTTATCGATATATTCATCCCAGTATTTTGCTAGCATTCTTTTTGCATCAAATTCTCTTATACCTCTCTGCGCCATTTTATTATCCTCCTATCTTCCTCTTTATGTATGGAAGTTTTCCTCCTTCTCTTAGTATTGCTATATCCATCTTACTTAGATTATGCGTGAGTTTTATAGAAAATCCTTTGGTTATATCCTTTAATGTTGCCTCTCCCTTTTCTAGATTACTTACATCTATCTCAAGTTTATCTCCCTGTTCGATTCTATCATAGTCTTTTATATCAGAGAACACAAGTGGTACTATTCCAAAGTTAATCAAGTTTTCAGAATGTATCCTTGCAAAGGATTTTGCTATAACTGCTTTTATTCCAAGATGTTTTGGTGCGATAGCTGCATGTTCTCTACTCGATCCCTGTCCATAGTTCTCTCCACCTATTATAAATCCTCCATTTTTCTCTATTGCTCTCTCGTAGAATTTTTCATCAACCCTTGAGAAAACATATTTTGATATCTCTGGGATATTACTTCTAAGAGGTAATATTTTTGCTCCAGCAGGCATTATATGATCTGTTGTGATATTATCTTCAACTTTTATTAGGACATCTCCCTCAAGTTTTTCTGGCATCGGTGGAAATTCTGGTAGAGGTTTTATGTTTGGTCCACGTATCACTTTAACCTTCTTCGCCTCTTCATATGGAAGTGGAGGAATGATCATGTTATCGTTTACTATAAATTTATCGGGCATCACTATCTTTGGTGGTTTACCCATTTTTCTTGGATCAGTGAGTGCTCCTTTTATTGCTGTTACAGCTGCAGTTTCTGGGCTAACAAGTAAAACTTTAGCATCTTTTGTTCCGCTTCTTCCTTCAAAGTTACGGTTATAAGTTCTAACGCTTACTGAGCCAGATGGTGGTGCACCTCCCATCCCTATACATGGTCCACATGCGTTCTCTAGTACCCTTGCACCTGCATCGACAAGATATTTAAATTCTCCTGTTTCTACTAGATGTGCTACAACCTGTCTCGAACCTGGATTTATAAGGAGAGAGAGATTTGGTGCAACGGTTTTATCTTTTAGTATCTGTGCAACTATCTTCATATCCCTCAGAGAGGAGTTTGTACATGAACCTATAGCAACCTGCTGTACTTCCATTCCTTCAATCTCGGATACTGGTTTTACATTACCGGGGCTATGAGGTAAAGCTGCCATAGGTTCTAGTTCATCTAGATTTATTTCTATAATTTCATCATAGTCTTCTTCGCTATCTGCTTTTAATTCTATCCATTGTTCCTCTCTACCCTGTGCTTTTAGAAACTCTCTTGTTATTTCATCACTTGGAAATATACTTGTTGTAGCTCCAGTTTCTGTTCCCATGTTTGTTATAGTAGCTCTCTCTGGTATACTAAGGGTTTTTACTCCTGGTCCAAAGTATTCAAATATCTTTCCAACTCCTCCTTTAACATCTACTCTCCTGAGAAGTTCTAGTATTATATCCTTTGCAGATACCCATGGTGGGAGTTTACCAGAGAGCTTTACACCAACTATTTTTGGATATTTTAATGCAAAAGGTTCTCCAGCCATTGCAGCAGCTACATTTAGACCACCAGCACCTATTGCTAGAGAGCCTATACCTCCTGCAGTTGGAGTATGGCTATCGCTGCCAAGTAGTGTTTTCCCAGGACGAGCAAATCTCTCTAAATGTATTTGATGGCATATTCCATTTCCTGGACGTGAGAAGTATAATCCGTATCTTGCTGCGACCGATTGTAAATAAATATGGTCGTCTGGATTTTTAAAATCTGTTTGAAGAGTATTATGATCTACATAGCTTACACTTAACTCTGTTTTAACTCTTGATATACCTATTGCCTCAAATTCTAGATATGCCATTGTTCCAGTGGCATCTTGTGTAAGTGTTTGATCAATCTTTATCTTTATCTCTTTACCAGGTTCAGGTTCACCAGCTACAATATGCTCCCCCAATATCTTACTAGTTACGTTCATTAAATGCCATAATGGGGAAATAATATTTATAGCTTCTCTTGATGGGATTATAAAACATTAAAATTGTTATATTGTATAGCTTTTTTATTCATAAATTTATCAATCGATAAAAAAATTCACATTTTTTATTATAATGGTCTTTTAGCAGGTCCAACTGTATGTTTAAACCACAGTAAAAAGTATAAGCATGTAATGTATGTAAATTATGAGAGGAGAGATGGGATATGAATGAAACTTTGCAGTATGAAATAGGAGTGAGAAAGATGAATATAGAGGATATTAGAGCTTTATTGGGAGAAGAAGCTGATTATCTTCTAAATCATGAATGTCACACTATACCTAAAGATATGCTGTACCTTCCGGGACCTGATTTTATTGAGCGGGTTTTTGAAGAATCAGATAGGCCTACACAAGTTCTTCGCAATCTCAGAGCGATTTTCAATCATGGAAGGCTTGCAGGAACAGGGTATCTCTCTGTTCTACCAGTTGATCAAGGAGTTGAACACTCTGCAGCAGCATCGTTTACACCAAATCCAATATACTTTGATCCAGAGAAGATTATAGAACTCGCTATTAAAGGAGGATGCAATGCAGTTGCATCAACTCTTGGTATTTTAGGTGCAACAGCAAGAAAATATGCTCACAAAATACCTTTTATTGTCAAGCTGAATCATAATGAGCTTTTAACCTATCCCAATAAGTACGATCAAATCATGTTTGCTGCTGTCGATCAGGCATGGGAGCTAGGTGCTGCAGCAGTAGGAGCTACGATATACTTTGGTTCTAAAGAATCAAATCGTCAGATACAGGAAGTGAGTGAGGCTTTCAAATATGCTCATGAACTTGGTATGGCCACTGTGCTATGGTGCTATCTTAGGAATTCTGCATTTAAGATAGATGGAAGAGATTATCACAGCTCCGCTGATCTCACTGGTCAGGCAAATTATCTTGGTGCAACCATAGAGGCAGATATCATTAAACAGAAACAACCAACTATAAACTATGGCTACAAAGCACTCAATGAGGGAGAAAGAGGTCCCTTTGGGAAGATGGATGACAATGCCTATACAAAACTCTGCTCAGATCACCCCATAGACATGACCAGATATCAAGTAGCAAATTGTTACATGGGCAGAGTCGGTCTTATAAACTCTGGTGGTCCATCTGGTGAAAATGATCTTGTACAAGCAGTTAAAACAGCTGTGATAAACAAAAGAGCGGGAGGAATGGGACTGATCTCTGGACGAAAAGCTTTTCAGAAACCTATGGAAGAAGGAATAAAGCTGCTTCATGCGATACAAGATGTTTATCTCTGCGAAGAAGTGACCATAGCATAATCTCTCCTCTCGACAATTTTTTCATTAATTTAATAAACTCACTATGCATTCACTTTTTGGGTTGGGATGCACCATGGACGGGCAAATTAGAGAAGGAAGTTTTTGTAGAGTCAGAAACCGCATTGACATAGTTGGAAAGGTAATAAAAATAGATGGAAATTTTGTGTGCCTTGATGTACCGCAGTTCAGAGGAAACTTAGAATACCCTATGAGTTTGGTCGAGCTGATAGAGACAAATAACTTTTATCACCCAGAAGGAACTGTTATGCATAATATCAACGGTGCAGATTAGCAAAATTGTCATATAGTGCATGCATATTTCTCCACAGCGTGTCAGATGATTCTATAAAGATGGATTTGCACATGCATTCTCATTATTCGGAGGACGCCACAGGTACGGCAAGAGACATTATAAAGGTAGCAAAAAAGAAGGGGCTAAAGGGAATAAGCATAACGGATCACAACTCTACTATGGGCTCTATAGAGGCGATGAAGCTGAAAACAGAAGGATTATTGATTATTCCTGGTCAGGAGATCTCAACGGCCGATGGTCATATTCTTGCATTTGGTATTACGGAAAAGATAGATAGAGATCTTCCTGTAGTAGAAACTGTTGAACATATTATTGATGCTGGAGGAGTGCCTGTTGTCCCTCATCTCTTTAGAGCTATGTCTGGAATAAAGAAAAAAAATCTTGAGAGAATTGCTAATAAAATCCCCGCCATAGAGGTTTTCAATGGATTCAGTCTCCCAAAAACTAACATAAAAACATCCAGAGTTGCAAAGGAATTTAATTTAGGTGGAACTGGAGGGAGTGATGGTCATGCTCCCTCGCATGTTGGCTATGGCTATACGACTTTTCAAATCTCTGATCTGAGCGTTGATGCGATACTTGATGAGATAGAGAAAAAAAGGACTTGGGGTTATGGAACCACTATTCCTTTAGAAATTAGAAAAAAGAGGATGCTGAAATCTATAAGACAGTTTTTTGAAAGAGGATTTAAAAGGATTTAGGAAAATTTTGAATCGTATGTTCCTTTGTCAATCTCTTCTTGAATTTCCTTTGGAGATTTGCCATCGACTGTAACACCAACGGATACGCAACTGCCAACTATCTCCTTGACTTTGCTTTTTAAGTCCTTTCCGAGCAAGGCATCGTATTTCATCTTCGCTATCTTAATTATCTGATCCATCGATAGATTACCAACCTTCTTACTTTTGGGTGAACCTGATCCTTTCTCTGCACCAACTTCTTTTAAAATAAGTGCGGTGGCTGGAGGTGTACCGACTTCTATTTCAAACTGCTTAGTTTTTGGATCAACGATCACTCTTACTGGAACTTTCATTCCTGCAAACTGTTTTGTCTTTTCGTTTATTGTATTGATCACTTGCATTATGTTTACTCCAAGAGGTCCAAGAGCTGGACCTAATGGTGGACCTGCTGTTGCTTTTCCTCCTTCAACTAGTGCCTCTATTGTTTCTGCCATATTACTCTTCCTCCTTCTTTCTTACTACTCTTACTTGATCACCTCTTACGGTTATTGGAATAGGAACCACAGAATCAAACAGTTCTACAGTAATCTCTTCCTTTGCATCATCAATATGGGTCACCTTTGCCATCTCTCCTCTGAATGGTCCAGATATCATCTCGACAACATCCCCTTCCTTTATCTTCTCCACAGTTGATGCCGGAGTTAGAAAGCCCTCTATCTCCTCTATTGGTATGTTTCCCTCAAGCATTCCTCTTACATAAGAGATTGTTCGTATCATCTTCTTTATTAGCTCTGCATTATAGCCCTCAACAAAAACATATCCCCTCAACTCTGGGGCAACAAGCACAGAGAGTACGTTGTTATCATGAGATTTTTTGACTCTACTTTTTATCAAATCTGCAACATTTTGTTCTTTTCCAATCTGCGTTTTTATTGAAAAAATCTTTGGCTTCTCAAAGAGTTCGTCTTCCCCCATTTAAATTCACCTTCATTCTAATATATGAAAATTGGACAGAATCCAAGGTGCTACAACTTCCCTTATAATGTATATAACAAATCCAAGAAAACCAATGATCATAATGCCGAGAAAGGTTATCTTTGCGGTTTTATAAAATTCCTCCTCCGTAGGCTTACGTGCCATTTTGAGGATTCTTCCATATTTACCTTTACCGAAATGCTTTGCCCAGTCTTCTATTCTATGCTGAAGTTTCCATGCCCTATCGATTAGCTTGCTATTCTGCACCTTTAACACCCTTCTATAATCTCAACACTAATCAATAATGGCATAAAATACTCCTATATAAAAGGATATGCTTTACAAAATTTGTCAGTACTTCTAGCAGCATTGGTTACTATCACCTAGCCAATAAGTAGAAGTTTGGTGAAAAGGGTAGAAATGATGATAGAAGAGGTTGCAATATTCATTGTTTTGATTTTATTTTAATGTGCAGTTTTTTTCCAACTTGCACTACTGTAGAGAAATATTTAAATAATACTTCTCATATGAGTAATATTGTAGAGGATAAAAGATGTTTGGCTATGGGCAAGGCTATGGACGACAACGAGGAAGATGCCGAGGGAGAAGATGGATAGAACAACTCCCAGAAACAACATACTTCCATCCACAGGGCATACCACGTCCTCAGGTCAATGTAACTCTCCTGACGTTGGAGGAGCTGGAGGCGCTTCGCCTCGTTGATCTGGAAGACCTGACGCAGGAGGAGGCAGCAATAAGGATGGGTATATCACGAAAAACACTGTGGAATGACCTTCAACGAGCAAGAAAAAAGGTGGTGAATGCACTGGTAAAAGGCAGTGCAATCCGCATACAGGGAGGAAACTACATGTTACGTACAAAGCATCCACAGGACCTGCAATCCATAGAGTCGCCCCCTTATCCTCCAATGCATCCCATGCACCAAACAATAACAGAGGGCAAGGCGGTTGATAAGGTAAGGCAGGTTCTCCAACTCCTGCCTGGGACCAACTGTGGGGTATGTGGATACACGTCATGTGAAGAATGCGCCAGTGCGATTGCATCAGGAGACGCATCCTATGATGCATGCAGAATAGCTGGCAAAGATGTTAAGGATAAAATAAAGGAGATATTGGAAGAGAGGTGATAGAAATGGTAGGTGGATATGGTAGAGGGAACAGGTACCGATGGTGGTATAGAGCAACAGGTTTACCTGGTTGGATGAGAGATGATTACCCGCCAGTAGGCCATCCATTAACAGGTTATCCTCCTGTGTCGTACCCAAAACCTTCGGCAGAGGAGGAGCTGAGGCTGTTGGAAGAAGAAAGGAATATGCTTGAGAATGAACTTAGAGAGATAGAAAAAAGAATAGAAGAAGTTAGAAAGGAGTTAAAGGAGGTGAAATAAAAATGCCATGGGGTGATGGAACAGGACCTTTAGGGTTTGGACCAAGAACTGGTAGAGGAGCAGGCTACTGTGCTGGATACAACGTACCAGGATATATGAACCCCGTCCCAGGTTTTGGAAGAGGGTTTGGTAGAGGCTTCGGATGGGGCCGCGGATGGGGTCGAGGCAGATGGTTTGGATGGAGAGGATACTATCCAGCATACTATGAACCAGCACCATACTACAGAAGACCATCCTCTGAAGCAGACAGGGAAGAAGAAAGAAGATATCTTGAGGAAACCATAAAAGGTCTGGAGGAAGAACTTAAAGCCTTGAAGGATAGACTTCAAGAGCTTGGTAAAAAAGAAGAGAGTCCTTAG
>CAYUOG010000021.1:0-8655 GCA_964446335.1 uncultured Thermoplasmatales archaeon | reverse complement strand
CACCACACCCGCTCTGTAGAGTGAATGTAGATTATGTTAAAAATGGTTATGGTTTATCCTTTTCAATGGTTTGCTTAGATGTCTCCTTGCACAGACTGGAACTTCATAAAAAGTTGTTTTAATATTTCGTTTCATCTCCTCATGTTTTGCAAAGCTCTCATCTTTTTTTAATCCACATTTAATACATCTGTAACCTTGCCCTTTACCGAGGGATTTCATATGCTTGCCACAGTTTGGACAAATGGGGTTTTCGACTTTTTTAATTACTTTTACTAGCTCTTTTACTTGGATTTTCTCTAAATTAATCGTGAAAGGTTCTTTTCTCACTCCACCATACACTTCAACAAAATCTCCAATTTCAAGCTGTTTTATTACCTCTCTAAATTCTTTTGTAGGTTCATAGGCTGCACAATCAATTGATCCGCTTTCATCTTTAATTCTAAAAATTACATGCCCGCCTTTAATTGCGAATGGTTTATTCACAACTTTTCCTTCAGTAACCACAGATTCGAAGAGATTTATCTCGGTTATTTTCTTTCTCTGCAGATGATCGTCAGTGCCCTGATTAGTTTCAAACAACAACCATCCAGAATACTCCTCTGATACTACTATACTCTTTGCCATAATAAGATCATCAGGGTTATCTCCCCTTATACCATAGAGAACTGGGCATGGAGAGTTGGGAGCAATTCGATTGTGTTTATTTTTATAGTCATAGTTATCAAAGGTGCCGGGAAATCTTCTATCCATTTCTTTTACTGAAGATTCATCTACATATCTATCTGTTCCCCATTTCTCCCTATGCCTATAAGTGATCAATTCATAGGTTTTGTCATTGGGATTCCATGAGATAGCTGCTGTAGCTCCTATTAATCCTCGCTTATTTTTGTATCCTTTATATACAGCTCCGATACTATCTAAAACATATTTTATCTTTTTTAAATCCAAAATTCCTCTTACTCCTCGGAGATATATTTCTTCTGGTGGTTTTTCTCTGCAGATAACAAAACCAGGATTTGTTTTTTTATCTGAAATAACAGCATTATCTTTGATTACATTATCTACGATTTCAAACAGAATATTTTTGTTAACATCTTCACTTTCCACACTAATGAAGGAATAGAAATCTTTACCTTTTCTTTTGCCTATCTTCCTTTTTTCTCCTCTGCCAATACCAACATGTATGGCTATTGCCCCATTTCCTCTCGTCTTCCATGGTATATTAGGGTTTAATCTCACTAATCTTGGAAAACCTATTAGATCTATGCTCCTTCCCATCAAATGTTCTATTACAAGCTGTGCAATGTATGTGGTACATCCACCCTTTATCGAATCTGTATCATCTATACCTACCCAAATACTATCTCCTCCACTAAACTTATATATGAGTTATCATACTTATCTTTGATAGATGGATAGAGTATGGCTTTTACACAGAGTTTATGATATCTTCAAGAGGGCGGGATTCGAGCTAGCAGATATATGTGCATCTCGGTCCATAGGTTTTGACATTATAGCAAGGAAAGATAAAAGGTTAGTGATAGTAAAGGTTCTGACAAACATAGACTCCTTTTCAGAGAACGTTGCCCATGATTTAAAAACACTTGCATCTTTACTCCGCGCATCTCTTCTCCTTATAGGTGAGAGAGAGGGTACCACATATCTTGAAGATGATGTGATTTATTTTAGAAATGGAGTGCAGACAATAACTGCAAATACGCTAGAGAACCACCTCCTAGGTGAAATACCAATCCAAGTTTATGCAGCACCTGGAGGATTCTATGCCTCTCTTAATGGGAAGAGGATCAGAGAAATCAGAGAGAAAAAGAACCTTTCCAGAGGAGAACTTGCAAGGATGATTCATGTCTCACGGAAGGCAATAAGGCTCTATGAAGAGGGAATGGATGCAAGGGTGGAGATAGCAGCAGCACTTGAAGAGATCCTTCATCCATCTGTGATAGATTCCCTTGACATCCTAAGACCAGTAGAGCCAATGAGGATTCACAGAAGAATAGGTGACATTGGCTGGCTCTATTCGTTCCAGCGTGAAATACTTTCTTTAATGGAGAAGATAGGATATAGAGTAATACCTATGCACAGGTGTCCCTTTGAGGCAATAAGTAAAGAAAAAAAAAGCAATATGCTATTTACGATGGTTCAGAGATATGACAGTACCCTTAAAGAGCGAGCTAGGATTATCAAAGGTATAGCAAGGATAACAGAAAAACATGCTGTTATATTTACAGATAAATATCTCGGAAGCAAAAAGAGCGTAGAGGGAACTCCACTTATAAGAAGAGAGGAACTTAAAAGAATCAGAGATCCCAGCGAAATTTTGAATATGATTGTCGATAGGGAAAAGTAAACCGGATCGGAAATGACTTAACAATCTTATCTACTAATGCCCAGATACGCCTCTAAAAAATCATCCCACAAACCATTTTGTGATAAGTATAAATCACTGTATGATGATGGTATTTTATTAAATTCCGGATTACCACCACCACGCCACAGACTCTGATCATATTGGCATTTCAACTCTGGGAAATATATACTTAGACCATATGAGGGGTCTGTAGAAAGGGCTTCGTTTGCAATTATCGTTTCATTTACTGCATCCATTAGGTCTATACAACTGTCTTTTATTTCAGCGTTGTCTGTCTGATATCTTAACTTATCAGCAAAGTCATATAGATCTACAAATCCATCATAGGCTAAAGGTTCTATATGAAAATACAAAAGAAAGAAAGGTATCCACCAAAATTTTTTGTATCTTTTTCCGTATTCTCTTGTATTCTGACGTGCCTTTTTTATATCATATTTAACTTCATTAAGATTGTTTATTAGATTAGATGCTAGCGTATTCAGGGTTACTCTTATTAAATTGATTTTGCTGAGATTAACTGCAGATAATGTGGTATAGAATTTTGTGATTGGATACCACTGTGGTGCAGGAATTATTAAAAGGATCTTTGGGATGAACGTTCCAGCTTTATAGCAATCTACTATTAGGGTCGAAAATTCTTCAGGTGACATATCAGGATTATTTTTCAACTCTTGCAAGAAAAACGAATAATTCCATCCAAGTTCATATCCTTCTTCACCGCTATCACCTTCAAATCCATGCTCTTCATTTGCCACCATATATTTAACATATGGTGATATCTCATATGCAACCTCAACCATACCTGGGATACAAACATCAATACCCCAGACATCGATCTTGTTATTTCCATTCTCTGTAATATTCTTTAGCACCTGTCTAACTTCGGGCATTGTTATGAGAGAAAGGGTCTTAGTAGAGCCTGTTCCATCTGTATCGCTAAATACCCCCTGCCATCCACTACCGTAATCTGAGAGAGTAAACAGCGCGTAATGCTCTGCAGGAAAATAATGCATGCTCAGCCTTAAAAATCTTTCAAAATTTTCTGGACTAGCCATGTTAGATTCTTCTTCGTACCAAGGTAATGGTATAAGCAAACCTTCTTCAGCATAACAATAAAATGTATCTCCTCTTTCTTTACCATCAAAGAGTGCTATGATTTTAAAGTCATCGGTTGACCCAACATCCCTCAATACCTCCTGATAAAAATTTATTAGCCTGTATCTTAAGGCAGTATCACATGCAATGTACATCATCACAGTCCACTTTGCCTTCGGAGAATGAATCGAGAGATCCTTTAATTCAAAATATTTTTTGTTCTCCATATCGATGGAGGAAGCATTAACTGCCAATGGAAAAGAAGTAGCCATAAGAATAAAAACAGCTCCATATACAACAAATATTTTATTCTTCATATTCAGTGCCTCCATTTTATGGGATATCTGTAACTTGTAACTATTAACCAACATAAATATATTGCGTTTTTTAATATAATATCCCATAAAAATCGGGAAATATACTTAATTAAAATATCCGCCTATCTTAAGGCTTGGGTCTCCAAACAGAACCCATTCCTGAACATTTTTTGCGATTATGGCAGAGCCATTAGGGCTATTGTCATTCCAGTTAATAGTGAAATTTTGCAAGAAAGCAGTAATCGTTTTTCCCCAGACCTCACCAAGGATGGTTACATTCTTTAATCCATACTGTTCAAAGAAATGCATATCAAGCCACTCAATACCACCCTCTCCCCTATTTATATCTGGAGATTCATAGCTGAATGCAGTAGCACCTATTGTAGCTATACTCCCACCAGTTGCCCTTTTTACCATAGCCCAGCTCCAGCAGTAGGGAACATTATAGGGAAATAAACCCATAAAGTAGGTCCAGTCACTATGCTTTAAACTTACATTAAACATGCTGTTGAAACATCCGCTTCCAGTTATGCATATTGGTAATTTTTCTTTATTGAAAAGAAAATTCATCTGCCACAGCTTGAGGCCAGTTATCCATTTGGAACTATTAGGTGGATGAGTTGCCCAAGATGCAGGATTGCCATGACCAGAGAACCAGATGAAACCACAACCTCTGTTTATAGCTCTAACAACATCAACCCAACTTTTCAGAGAACCATCGGATGCCCATAGCTTGATAGCCTCAAACCCAGGCATCATGTCAAGACCCATCTGAGTGTAAACCTCACCATCATAATAGCTGGTTTTTTCGGGATAGGTATCGCCGCCTACAACTACCATTCTTTTAAACCATGAATCTGAACATTTTTTGCTTTCATAGTCTATAATCTTTTTTACTACAACTTTCACATCAAAAATATTGCGGCAGGGAAGACGACCTACATAGACATCTGGATACAAATCGGGAATATCTGCTGCAGATTGATTCTCAGCCCACTCTCCATAGATTCCATTTCCATTCGTGTCCCAACTTGAGAAGTTTCCTTCTTTATTATATATATCTGCAAAATAGAGGTCGCTTAGAAACTTAGACTCTGCGTATCCCTCATAGCTTCTATTGAGATGGCTGTATCTCACAGGAATCCAGTAATTATCTGATGCGGTCTGATGCTTTTTTCCACCAACAAGCAGAACATATTTTATTCCCCATTTTTCTACAGCTGATTTTATGAAGTACTTTAATTTTTCAGCCTGATCCCTTCCTTGCCAGTACATTTGCTGATAGACATCTTCTATGTCAACAAGTTTTGTTCTCACTCCATGTCTATTTTTATGTTCAACGAGAGGTTCGAGATACTTCAAAAAGAGATTTGGAGCGACTATGAGAAGGTCATAACGTGAGTAACTTTGTTTTTCGGCCCTTAGATTATAGACTGATAAACTTGCAAAGACCATCACAATCGTAAGGAGTGTCGCAATTTTTTTGCAGTTTCTTTTGATATTATTCGCCTCCAAATTTAATATTGGAATTTGTATATATAAATATTTGTTGAATACTTGCTTGCATGTATTTCAGATGAAACATAGATGAAATGAGGTAAAAGTATAAATATTAAATTATTGTTAATGTTTATGTTTGTTTAAATACTGATTAGGAGGGGTGTGAATTAAGTTAAAAATGGTGGGGTTAAAAAAGGGTAAAACCGAGGAAAAGCCTACAGAGGCTGAGACAACAGCTACTAATGAGCAGACTGGACAGGAAGGGAGGGAGACACAACCCACTGAAAATAAAGATAGTATCCGTAGAATAATAAAGTTTAATCAGGATGAAAAATCTGAGGGAGAGAAGGATGAACAGAAAGCAGAAGAGACAGCCGAGGCTAAAACAGAAGGATCTACAAAGGAAAAATCTATGCCTGAAAATGAGTCAAAGGGAGAAACACCTGCTGCCGCTGCACCATCTCAGGGAGAGACACTAGAACAACAGAGAGCATTAATGCAGAGCATAAAAGATTTTGACTATCAAATAAAGAAAAACAATGAAGAAATAAAAAATCTAAAAGAGCAGGTAGAGACAATCTCTAAAGACTTGGATGATTTGGTGAGTTTATATGAAATAGTTTCTGAGCAAATGAATCCTTTTGTGGGCTTATCTAAGGTTACCAAACAACGTATTGAAGCATTGGAAAACTTTACTACAGAGATTCAGGCATTGAAAACAAGGATTGAAGAACTAGAGATATCAATTGGCAAGATGCCACCATCTTCAGAGGAGAAAACCGAAGAATCTATTCCTTCACCTACAGAACCTCAAACAGCCACGCCAAAGGAGAATATTGCTACTGATGTAAATTTGGATGATGCTGTAGAAAGGGCTATTGAGGCTTTAGCCTTTGAAGAAAAATTGGATGAGGTAATAGATAACTTTCTTAACGAGATAAATAAGGTGTGATATTATGGGAGAGGAAGTAGAAAATGTGGAGAAAAAAACCCTTAATATGTTTGAGTTGAACAATGAAATAACATCACTTGTTGCTAAGGGAAAAATTAACGTTGTGATAGGTGAAAAAATTAAGGAAAAAATCAAGGAAAAGGGAATAAATCTAACCAAAGAACAACTTTATGAGCTGGTTGACAGAATCAATAAAAACCTTAGGTTTGAACAAAAACCGGTAGAGCATAAAACAGAAACAACACCTTCGCCAACAACATCCATAGCAAGTACACCACAAACTATCACAACAAAACCAGAGAGCAGCGAAGATATGAAAAACTTACTTGAGAGCTTAGAGAATCTTCATAAGAGGGTAGAAACCCTTGAAAAATCACAGACTGAGTGGATGAAAAACTGGTCAAGGTACATGAAGAAAATGGGAAGCAATGAGCCCATGGAAAAAACTACATTGTCCATCCAGCAAGAAACCGATTTCTATCCCCTTTCCACCATACCCAATGACCCCGAGAGTATTGTTATTGTCATGAAGTGGCTTCAATATCTCGTTGATAAGGTAGGAAAGTCAAGAGTAGCTGATGTATTAAATTATTACGTTGATGTTGGTTGGATTACTGAAGAGGCAAAAATGAAGTTACTTGAGTATTGTGAAGGTATTACAGGAAGGGAGGGAAGTGAGGCACCAGCTAGCAATTTAATGGCAAAGGATCATATTCAATCTTTCCTATTCATACAGAAACTTATGGGGAGCAAAGTGGATGAGTATTTCATAAGTAGAATAGAAAGAGACATAGCAAAACTCACAAAGAATTTAGATAACCTCACTCTTCGTTAGATTCATATTCAGATTAAATAATCATTCAGGTAGGAGGGGTAAATGGGATTCTCAACCATAGCGGCAGCGGCAATACTAGGAGTTGCCATACTGGTAGCTACAAACACCTTTGTAGGTAGTGTTATCCCTGCACTCACAGACCTTAATGATGCCTACAAGGAATTGGAAGACAGGATGATAGAAAGAGCACACACTGATGTGGAGATAACAGGTGTTTCAACAACTACTGGAAACCCTTTCAATTTATCAATAAGTGTAGAAAATAATGGAAGCGAAACCTTAAAGACAGAAAAATTCACAGTACTCATAAATGGCACCATCTATGATTTCACCTGTTCAACTTCATATCTCTACCCAGAAAAAACTGCGGTGTTTACTATACATGGATTAACAGAGAGAGGATTGAAGAGGATAAAAGTAGTATGTGAAAATGGGATATCCGATTATGCAGAATATAGTGTATAGAGGTGGAATATGGGCTTTAGTTTGACAGGAACCCACGTCATATTCTTCATTGCAGCGGTAATCGTAGCTGGGGCTGTGTCAGGAATACTAACTGCAGTTACCTTCAATATTACTACCAGTCTCACAGAGAAATGCGATAGAATTCAGGAAGAACTTGATACAGATTTTAAAATTATAAATGATCCAGACAATATTCCAAATATCAGCGGATACTACAGATTTTATCTGAAAAATATTGGTGGAAAAAAGCTTGCTACTACGACTGATACCTTTACTATATTCATTGATGGTGAGATTATAGAAAAGACATACTACTCCTTCGAAGACAATTCCATACAACCTTCAGAGATAACCACTCTCTACATATCAAATAGCAAGATATCCTCTGGCGATCATACTCTCAGAGTAGTTGGTCCTCAGGCTATAGATGATGAATTTGAGTTTACTATTTGAGGTATAGCATGCCACAGTATAAGTCTCTAGTATTGGAACGAAAGGGAGAAAAAGATGGATTTGCGCAGAGGTTTGGGCAGGCTATACCAGATGGTTCTCTCGTATTTATTGAGGGTGAAGAAGGAGCAGGAAAAAGCATATTCTGCCAGAGATTTTGTTATAGTTTTCTAAAAAATGGTCACACATGCTCATACGTTTCAACACAGTTTACGATAAAGAGTTTTCTACGTCAGACTTCTTCTGTAGGGTATAATGTTAAGGAATATCTAATGAAGGGAAAGCTCTTTTTTATATCTACTCAAGTTACACTGGCTGAGACGCTACCCAAGAAAACTTTCTTTGAGAAACTAGTGACCTGTAAAAAATTGTTTGAACCAGAGATTATCTTCATAGATTCACTCTCCACACTTCTCAGCGAAAGTTTGAATAATAATAACCTTGTCGATCTGATAAGTTTCTTTAACAGATTGCTTGGTTCTGGTAAAATATTGTTTGTAACTGCAAATCCAAAGGAATGGGATGAAGAAATACACAATACCTTCCGTATAATATCAGATGTGCACTTTGCTGTAACTATTGAAACAAAGCCCGGTCTTGGTATAGTTCACAATATCTATCTTAAAAAATTCAATGGTGCACGTAATAGATATGA
>CAYUOG010000020.1:0-8916 GCA_964446335.1 uncultured Thermoplasmatales archaeon | reverse complement strand
ATAAATAAAGATGATAAAGGAACCATACTGGAGATAACCGCTGAAGGGAAAAATGCTGTTGATAAAGAAACAGAAGATGAAAGAATATTATTGTTTTTAAAGAATAATCCAAATTCTGAGGTTGATAGCAATGTTATAACTCTCCTCAAATCAAGAAAAGGCGTCATTGAGGAGAAAGAAGTTGTGTTTCTAGAGATTTCACTTAATGATAAGGGAAAAGAGATAGTAAAAAAAGGTTTGGAGATAGAGGAAGAAATCACACAACTTACTTCAAAGATAATAAAGAGTGGTGAATGGAAGAAAAAGAGGATTAGGCCGTATGAAATAAATGTATTCTCTCCAGTAGCAAGCAGAGGAAAGCCTCATCCTCTGGTTCAGCTCAAAAATCGTGTAAGAGAGATATTTCTGTCAATGGGATTTGAAGAGATAGAAGGAAATTATGTTGAATCGTGTTTCTGGAACATGGATGCGCTATTCATTCCACAGGATCATCCAGCCAGAGAGATGCAGGATACTCTCTATTGCAAGATACCAAAAAAAGCAGAACTTGATAAGAAACTTTTGAAGGTCATTAAAGAGATACATGAAAATGGAGGAAATACTGCCTCAACTGGATGGAGATATAAATTTTCTGAAGAAGAGGCAAGGAAGATTCTACTGAGAACACATACAACAGTCAACACTATAAGGTATCTATATGAGCATCCTGAACCACCTGCAAAGGTTTTCTCTATAGGAAAAGTATTCAGAAGAGAGAATTTAGATTCAACCCATCTTCCTGAATTTTATCAGATAGAGGGAATAGTGCATGAAGAAGGAGCGAACTTTAGACAACTAATTGGTATTTTGAAAGAGTTTTATAAAAGAATGGGATTTGAAAAAATAAGATTAAGACCTGCCTACTTTCCATATACTGAGCCTAGTATGGAGGTAGAAGTTTTCTGGAATGGCAAATGGATGGAGCTTGGAGGAAGCGGTATTTTCAGACCAGAGGTTACTATACCTGCTGGAGTAAAGAATCCCGTTCTTGCATGGGGGCTAGGTTTAGAAAGACTAGCGATGCTAAAACTTGGTTTAAAGGATATAAGGGAATTGTATCTCAGTGATATTCATTGGTTGAGAGATACTCCTTTACTATGATTCTTTACTAATAAAGAGAATTTTTTCGTGAAGTACATCGATAAAGTGATTTATTCTTTCTTCGAGCTCTTTAGATATCCGAAGTTTATACGAAGTATCCTTTGGTTGAATGCCAAAGACAAATATTTTTGGAAGAGTCCCTATTTCTCTGAGAAGAGCAATAACCTTAAGAAAATCTCTTTCATGTGAATCTATATGCACGCTCTTTGTTTTCAAATGCTCCTCTGTCAATTTAAAGAATTTATAACTTCCTGGAGACGCATGAAAATCTAAGGCATCAATAATAAGGATTTTCTCGAATTTAGAGAGAGAATGAATCAAATTAAAGCCACCTGTTCCACCATCGATGAGCTCTACGTTTTCCGGTAACTTTTTTCTCTCTTCTGCTAACTTTTCTATAAGAATAATACCAATCCCATCGTCTCCCCTTAATGTATTACCAAGCCCTATAACTGCAAACGATGACATAGCTATCTAATAAATTCAATATTTAAATAATGGGTTGAACAAGATATGCAAGGATCATACGCTCTTACAAGCATCTCAAGATTCAGTTCGATTTCCTTTTCTGGTTTATCAAGTATTTGTGGAACAAAAGCTTCCATATCTTTTTGGATGTTACCATGGTTCTGATTAGTTGGGATAATACAGTTTGCTTTAACGCATTTGCCATATTCATCAAATGTGTAATCGTGAACAAGTAAACCTCTTGGTACTTCAACTAATCCCACTCCCCTGCCTTCCTTTACCCTGAAATCAACAGGTTTTTCATCTTTAAGTCCTCTATCAAGAAGGAAATCTATCCAATTTATTGAATCATCGATATTATGCATTATCTCTATAATCTGTGCTATTGTGTTCATAAAAGGGTTGTAACATATAGGTTTTAGTTCAAATAAATCTGCTATTTCTAAAGCATCTGAAGATAGCTGCCTACTATTTATATTGAACCTGGCAAGAGCGCCAACCATATATGATTCACGAGCATGCTTCGCATATTTAGCAGTGGATTGAGGAACAATGTATTCTTGTAATACATCTCTGTAGTTTCTATAATCAATGTGTTTACCTGTATCCGTTGAGGTTATAACGCCCTCATACAGTGCATACTCTTTATCTGAGCTCAGAGCTATGAATTCGGTCTCTCTAGAGAAATCAGGTAATCTATCTGCAACTTCTTTTATTGCTCCAGCAATCTCTCTTAATGTTCCTTTATTATCGTTTAATTGCCCCTTTAGTTCAACCAGTTGTCTCTCACTCGGTATCTTTGAGAATCCACCTACTACTAGAGTAAGAGGGTGGGTTGTTCTACCACAGATCAGATCAGACATCTCATTTGCCAATCTATGAAGTTTCACAATCTTAAGCAACGCATCTCTATGATGAGAGTTTACAAGAGGAAAAACACTTCCAACACCAAAAAGATCTGGAGCAGCAAGGTATCCGATGTGAAGAATATGGCTCTGCATGTTCTCAGCATTAATTGCAAGATGTCTTAGCGCATAGGTTTGCTCAGAAATCTCTATTCCAAAAGCATCTTCAGTTGCTTTCAACGAAGCCAAAGAATGTCCAATGGAACAAATACCGCAAATCCTTGAAGTAATAGGTTGAAGCTCCCAATAGTTCCTACCTCTGAGCATGGCTTCAAAAAACCTTGGTGCTTCAGAAACTTGCCATTCTATCTTCTCAATCCTACCATCCTTGACATTAAGAACAATATTGCCGTGTCCCTCTACCCGCGTAACATGTTCAACGTTAATTGAAATGTCTCTGCTCATCTCTCCTCCTCCCTTCGATAGTTGAAGATTGTAAACCTGTGCTTTAGTTCATCATAGGTTAGATTATATCTTTTTAGTATATCTTCAACACATTTGGTATCAGGCTCACTTAAAATACCCCTGCATCCATCACAGGCTCTACCATTCGATGGACATATGGCATTACATCCTGCTCTGGTAATCGGACCAAGACAGAACTTACCGAGCTCAAACAAACAAACATTCTCATTCTTCTTACATTCAACACAAACTGGATAATTTGGTATCTCTGGTTTCTTGCCCATAACCAAAGCAGTAATAACTTTTTTAATCTCATCTTTAGGTGGAGGGCAACCATAGATAAAATAATCCACCTTAACAACTTCATCAACAGCTTTTGTTTTAAAAACATCAAAAAACTTGTTGCCTTTTAAATCAACATCTCCATAAACTTCCCTAAGCACTTCCTCGGGTTGCCACTGATTTCTAATCTTATTTACTCCGCCAATAGTTGCACATGCACCAAAAGCAACAAGAATCTTTGCGTTACTTCTTATTCTTTTTAGTCTCTCTTCATCCATTGGACGCATAATTGAGCCTTCAACAAACGCTATATCATAGTCATCAGAATGCTCCTTCATAACCTCTCTAAAAGATACAACTTCAACAATTTCAATTAAATCAAGTATTTCCTCTTCTAAATTAGCAATTTGAAGCTCGCAACCTTCACAGCTTGCAAAATCAAAGAAGGCAACTCGTGGTTTGTTCATTCAAACGCCTCCGGCAGGTCTTTTATCTCACTATAATTGAATACAGGACCTTCCTTACATACATATACACCATTGATCTGACAATGACCGCATTTTCCAATACCGCATTTCATTCTCCTCTCAAGAGAAACATAGATATTCTCATCCTTCACTCCCATCGTATGCAGGCATTTTATAACAAACTTATACATTATTGGTGGTCCTATAACAATGGCTACAGTATTCTCAACATCTCTCCATCTAACCTGTGGAAACAGAGAGGTAACTAGACCGATACCTCCATTCCAACAAACCCCATCAGGGCATTTATCAACAGTAAGCTTAACGGTTACCTCTTTCTTCTTTTTCCATTCCTCTATCTCATTTCTGAAAAGAACTTCCTGTGGAGTTTTCGAACCATAAAGTATTGTAATCATCCCGTATCTATCTCTATTGGAATCATTGAGAATGAAAGATATTAGTGATCGCATTGGAACCATCCCAATACCACCAGCTACAAAGATTAGGTTTCTACCCTCTAGTGCTTTAGCATCAAATCCTCTACCAAAAGGCCCTCGAATTCCTATCTTGTCATTAACTTTTAATTCGTGCAATTTGTTTGTAACATTACCAACTCTTCTTACAACGAGTTCAAAAGATGATCCTCCAGTTGGTGGAGAAGATATAGATATAGGAGCCTCACCTACCCCTAAAATAGATACTTCAACAAACTGTCCAGGTTCATAGTAGAATGGTTTGCCATCATCAAGCTCTATCTCAAAAAGCTTCTCAAATTCAGTAAGTTTTTCTATTCTCTTAATCGTAGCACTTCTTGGAACATATGAAACCTCTTCGATTTCTTTCTTAGTTTCTGGTATCTCAACTACTATTTCTCCTCCAGCCTCTGTTTTTCTTTCAACAAGCCCATTCATGACACTAAGTGGATCTGCGATATCTGGTAAGCAAGCTATACTACATCTCCCACAGCCAACACATGCAACAAAATTATAGCGTTCAGGAATATAAACTCCTTTTCTGTAAAAACGATGTCTAAATCTGTCTATCTTCTCTTTTCTGAATATCTCACCACTTGCTATTCTTGTAAAATCTGGTAGAAGGCATCCATCCCATGTTCTAATTCGTGTTCCTTCTTTGGTACTAAGAGATACCTCATCTCTTACATCGAAGCAATAACATGTTGGACATACCATTGTACATGAGCTACATTGAAGACATTTTTCTGACAATTCTTTCCATATCGGATGCTCATAAGATTTCTCTAAAAGTTTCTTCCAACCCTCCTTTTCTACCTTTAAAGATCTTTTGTACTTTGCAGGTAAGCTCTCTCTAAGTTTCTCCACCTTTTTGATTTCCCTCTCTTGGGCATCTCTCACCATTGGAGCGTACTTTTCAAGCAGATCTCCTCCCTTTTCTGTCCCAATATCTATAACAATAGTGTCACCAATATCAGTAACCATCAGATCATATCCTGATGAAACTGTATGTGCATTCATACTCGCAGCAAAAGACCTTTCTGAGACAGTTAGAATATCTGACCCTATAATGATTGTATTTTCTCTTCTTTGTCTATAAAAGTTGTCTACATACGTATCAAAATACACCTTATCCATCTGCTGAAGTGCAATTATATCGTAGGGGTGGACTCCAATGATTACTCTCTTTTTTTCCTCTCTCTCAACTGCAACGGTTGATTTGGAGAGATCATATTTGAGTAATGTTTCGTATTGTGGAAGAAAGTATTTCTTAGGAGGGAGTATAGTCACATCGTAATCTAATCTTAATTCGTCTGCCGAATCTAGAAGAGCAAAGACAAAACGTTTGCCCTTTGCTTTTACTCCATGAACTTCAAAGGAATCGTCTGCAATAAGGTTATTCACGAATTTAAGGAAATCTTGTTTGCTTAAACTTTTCATCTTAACACCTTTTAAACAAATTGCAAACGACGTTATTTAACAAAATCATTTAACCTTTTCCTTGTTTTTTCATATATTCTATAAAACGCTGTAGAGATTGCCCTCTATGAGAATAACTATTCTTTGTTTTCACATCCATCTCTCCAAAGGTCTGGATTGAATTATCTGGAATAAAAATAGGATCATAACCAAAACCATTTGTACCTCGCTTTTCGTTAGCTATTGTCCCTCTACATGTTCCTTCAAAAAGAATAGCCTTTTTATTTGGCTCTTTGTACGCTATAACCGATCTAAAGGCGGCTGTTCTCCTGGCAGTATTCTCAAGAAGTTTCAATATGCCCTCGCATCCAATGGTCTTAAAAACATATGCAGAATAAACTCCGGGAAAGCCATTGAGAGCATCAATAAAAAGACCCGCATCTTCAAGGAAAAAAGGTAGGGATATCCTTGTTTGCAAATACTCTACACCATAAAGAGCAACCTCTTCA
This sequence comes from uncultured Thermoplasmatales archaeon, assembly GCA_964446335.1. GTDB lineage: Archaea > Thermoplasmatota > E2 > DHVEG-1 > B18-G2 > CAYUOG01. The sequence continues at coordinate 2,848 of CAYUOG010000020.1, read as the reverse complement.
AGTGTATCTGCCTGTATCTCTGGATAGCCATCTTTGTATTGCTGGAGCTTGATGTTTAAAGCTTTAAATTTTTCTTGTGCCTCACGAAACTTACCATCATTATGGGTCACAAAAACCATCGTTTTCATTCCCTATACCTTCCTCTTCTGATTATATCATCAATCTTTTTCTTTATTTCCTTTACATTGCCCTTATATTCATCTGAGTATCCCTCAAATACATAATCAAAACAATCTGGATATTGAGAATGGGCAGACGAGAGAGCTTCCATTAACACATGTAAATCCACACCTTTTGCCTCAATCTCATGATTTATCTCTCCTAAACCAAAGTCTATGAAATGTACTCTTCCATTGAGAAATATCATATTTGAAGTTGTAATATCACCATGGATTATGTTCTTATTATGAAGCTTAGCTACCGCCTCGCCAATAGCATGACATAAATCCTTTCTTTCGCTATTTGAAAGTTCTGAGATAAGTTCCTTGACTCTTTTTCCTTTGAGATACTCCATAGTAATTGTAGCTCCTTCAAGATGAACATCATATATTATTGGTATAGATACTCCTGCTTTTCTTGCCTCAAGCATAAGTTTTGCCTCTTCTTTTGTTCTATGAGCTCTTAATCTCTTATCTATCTCTGGCAAACGATAGCTTTTTGGAACTCTGTGCTTTTTGATAACTTCCTTACCCCGATAGGTTGATACTATAATCTCTGCTTCCGCACCTCTATAAATTATGTTCTCCACTTTACATCCACCATATCCGTTCTAAATTTTTGATCAATAAAACTTTCTTCAATTCTCATTCTGATTCCGCTTTTGTACATGAGCAATCCAGTCCATGCAATCATAGCGCCATTATCTGCACAGAGAGAGTCTTCAGGTACAAAGAATCTTGCACCTCTCTCTTTAGCCATAGTTTTTACCATCTCTCTCAATCTCCTATTGCAAGCGACTCCTCCACCAAGTAAGACTTCTTGTTTACCAACATGAGCCATTGCTCTTTCTGTTACCTCTGTTAATGCAGCGAATGCGGTTTCCTGTACAGAATAACAGATATCCTCTATAGACTCATTTTTTTCATGATAGTGTTGTGCAGCTGTCAATAAACCAGAGAAAGCAACATCCATTCCCTTTATAGTGTAGGGAAGATCAAGATACTTCCTACCTTTCTTTGCTAATTGTTCTATAACCGGTCCACTTGGAAAAGGTAGACCCAGATATCTGCCTAGTTTATCAAGGCAATTTCCTATACCTATATCCAAGGTTTCTCCAAAAACCCTGTATCTTCCTCTTGCAAATGCTATAACCTGAGTATTTCCACCAGATACATAGAGAAGTACTGGATCATCACAACCTGTAGTTCCTCTACCAATCTCGATATGGGCAACGCAGTGATTAACTCCGATAATTGGCCTATTGAGTGAGAGGGCAAGAGCTCTTGCTGCTGTTGCTGCTGTTCTTAAGCATGGTCCCAATCCAGGACCTTGTGAGAAGGAAACAATATCTATCTCTCTGCTTCCTATATTGGCTTTTTCAAATGCTTTTTTTATTAACTCAGGCACATGGGTTGCATGATGATTGGCTGCCTCTCTTGGGTGAATCCCTCCTTTTTCTGGGTGATACATCTTGATTACATTTGCAAGTACTCTGCATTTCTCGTTTCTATCCTCCACTATTCCAACACCTATTGTATGAGCCGTGCCCTCGATTCCAAGAGATATCATTTATTACACGAAAAGAAAAAGAAGGTTAAAAGTTATTGTGTTATATATTCACCTCAGTAACAACTTCAGCAAATTAATATAGGACAAAATCTATTCAGGATAGATGAATATGATGAAACGTTTATTGGATAACAAGCACAGGATTATTGGTGCTTTTATACTTATAATAGCTGGTGTTCTGGGTAGGATATATCTCAGGAATTTTCTTCCAAACACGCCATCGTGGTACATTACCATAAACGGCATTACTCAGCCAGTCTTTATGATGGATCTATTCTTTGTTGTTGCAGTGATATCATTACTGAGTGGCTTATTGCTCAGAGGTTATTATACGTTTATCGTGCCATTCTTGATCATGCTCATAACTGACATTTACTATGGAAACAACTATATCTTCCTGTTTACCTGGTCAGGATTTATCTTAATTGCACTGCTCGGATTTCTGATATCCAACAGAAAAAGCACCTTGAATATACCGGTTGTCATGGGTACAGGTATTGTAGGTGTTCTTCTATATGACCTATGGACAAACTTTGGTTGTTGGCTCGGATGGTATCCTCATACTTTAAATGGGTTAATACTCTGCTATACTGTGGCAATTCCCTTTACACTATGGCATCTTCTCTCAACAGTGGCTGCGATATCTGTGATAGTAATCCCAGCGATCTATCTGAAGGAACATGGGCTGTTGAATATTAACTACGTTTCAACACCTACAGAAACAAAGGTAACTACCCTTCTCTCAGCTGCCCTTATGGTTCTTTCTCCCATACTTCTCTTCCTTTAATCCATAATTACAGGCATCTTTGCTCCACAAACAGTGCATTTCCCCTCTTTTAAATTTTTAATCTCAGATGAAAAGCCGTATCTTTCTATGAGTAATGCTCCACACTTTGGACAGTAGGTGTTATCGTAATCTCCTGGTGAGACATTACCAAGATAGACATATTGCAGTCCTTTTTTTCTTGCTAAATCATAGGCTTTCTTCAATGTTTCAAGAGGAGTTGGAGGTCTATCCTTCATCTTGTAATGTGGATAAAAACGAGTGAAATGGATAGGTACATCATATCCAATTTCTTCATAGACCCATGTACAGAATTTTTCTATATCATCCATAGAA
>CAYUOG010000019.1:0-9074 GCA_964446335.1 uncultured Thermoplasmatales archaeon | reverse complement strand
TCAGACGTGTGCTCTTCCGATCTAAAAAGACTGCAATCCTATATCGAGAATATATGCAATGCTACCAATAGAAATACTATTGTCTTCTTTCCCAGCTTTGATCTTATGAATAGTTGCATAGGAGATGGTTTATTAAAAAGGATAGACAGGCAGGTTTACATTGAAGAGCAGAGTATGAATCAGTCTGAACTCATGGATGTTGTCGAAAGGTTCAAAGAGGGAGCATTTGCAGAGAAGGATGGTTCTGTACTCTTCTCAGTAATAGGTGGAAGAATAAGTGAAGGTATGGATTTTCCTGCAGAGGAGCTTGAGATAGCAGTGATTGTTGGCATACCATATCCAAAACCAACTGCCAGGCAGAAGGGATTGCAGAGATACTATCAGAAAAAGTTTGGTAAGGGTTGGGAATACACAGTTAACGCACCTACTGCAAGAAAACTGCTTCAGGCAATTGGAAGGCTAATAAGAAATGAAAGCGATAGAGGGATGGCAATACTCCTTGATAAAAGAGCCGCGAGGTTTAGAAGATACCTAAAGGATATAGCTAGAGCAGGGAATGTCATACAGGATTTAAAGGACTTTATCTTGGAAGAAGATCAGGTATACCATCTTTGATCGGATAAACTGTCTTGCATTTTTTACAAATTAGAGTGCCCTCAATAACTTCTCCTTTTTCTTCCCTTTCCACATTAAGCTCAAGCTCACCCTTACATGTTGGACAACATAGTATATTCATCGTGTCTCTCTTCATTGGATAACATCCTCTCCTTCGCTCTTTATATTATCTCTATCTCCAAGATGGATCATTCTCTTCCTTCCAAGGTCAGAATCCCATATCAAAAACCAGTTCTCATCAGTTAACTTTCTTCCCTCTTCTCTGCGTTGCATGTAGTTTTTAACTTGAGAATCCATAAGATCTGCCTGATGCAATACTACTGCCTCCAGCAATTTTGGCATTCTTGGGGAACCCCATTCATATCTCCCATGATGACTCAGTATAATATGGCACAGTCGATTTTCTAAATCGCTGTCAAAATCCTTCCCCTGCTCCCTTAGCTTACCTATCTTTTCACGAACCCACCTATCGCCAATAACTATGTGACCAATGAAGTTACCCTCCTCTGTTCTATCAATGGCTGCAGTTGTTCTGTATTCCTTAAGTTTTCCTATATCATGAAGGATTGCACCTGTTATAAGTAGATCTCTGTCTATACCTTCATACATATTGCACATGGTATTGCAAAGCCTTACCACACCAACAGTATGTTCAAGATTGCCACCCACATAGTTGTGATGATGGCTTATTGCAGAGGGTGAATGAGTAAAATCCCTCACGAACCCATTATCAGAAAAGAATGCATCAAGAAGTTCTCTCAGCTGTTCGTTTTTTACAGATTGAATCTCCTGCTTTAGTTCTTCAAAAAGTTCATCTATTCTACTCTCTTCAAGAGCTGGTACAAAGTCATTTACATAGTATTCGTTAGGGCTGCATTTTCTTAAACCACCTGTTGCCTCGTTTATAGAAATCTGGGGTCTATCCTCATAGATCTCAACACTACCAGAACGTATATGTACAACATCTCCCACTGAAAAGCTATCATACAGACGTTTTACTCTATCTCTGTTTTCGCTACCCCAAAACTTGACTATGATCTCTCCTGTTTTGTCTGCTGCAATAAAATCAAACCACGTTCCTTTCTTGTATGGCCTAATGGCGTTTTTTACCCTCACTGCAAAGAAATCATTGATTGTATCTCCCTCTCTCAGGTTCTCAACAAACTGCTCCTTCCTTCTTTTTCCCATATCGACATCAATTATGGTTTGCTCTTCCTTCTTTTTACTGTATAGATCTGACATATTACTCCCCAATTGCATCATACTCAATAATATTAGACCTTATACGTTTTTCCTTCCTTTACCATTTTTGTCTTTATACCAAGTTTTCTAAACATACCTGGATGTTCTGTATGTATTGGATAAAGTTCTTTGGGATTTATGGTTGATATAAGCTCCTTGAGATCTGCTCCGTTGATATGGCCGGAGCAATGGGATTGAACAAGTCTCAGATTGAAAAACTTTAGCCAATTTTTCATCCTATCAAAGGATATCTCCATTTCTTCATTGAAAGGTTCTGATAACGAATGGATATATACACCGCCATCTGGCTTCAGATCAATCAGAGTATTGAAATACCAGAAGTTGAGTACAACCATATAATCCTGTGGCCTCTTCGCTATTTCCTCTGCAGTAATTATGTTTGGATAATCCAGTCTGTCTCTTATGTGTTTCTCAGTATAATCCTCATCGATATACGTACCTGTTAATCTTTTTGGTTTGAGGAGCAGGATATTTTCATCAGTGCTGTGTGGTGCTTTGAGTTTTGGATCACTATGATATTTCTCTAAGAAACAGGCATGCTTAAAGCTTATAACAAGCTTCTTTCCAAGCTCCTTTGATATACGATAGAACGTTCTGAATCTGTCAATATCCTTAAAATTAAAATCTATGACCGATAGTTTTTTGTTTCCAAACAGCTCTTTTTTGGATTCTTCATACACCTTTTGCTCTGATTCATCTGTTCTCCCCTTCTCTATACGCGTCCCTTCCGTAATCATTGCTTTTGGCTTGGCTTCTCTTGCCGCTTCGACAAAATCAGTCGTCATCTCTGCATGTAAACCATGCATTCTCAAGTCCCCAGTATAGACTATTGTACCCTCTGATGTATGTATAATGAAACCGTATGCACCTGGCACACTATGGTCTACATGTATAGGCTCTATCTCCAGAGAGTCTATCTTTATTTTATCTCCTGTTCTAAAGGTTTTAAAGGTTCTTTGGATTGGCGGTTTTTTATAATCTTTCCTATAGAGAGGTCGTGGCTTGAAATCAATAACCTCATTTTCAATGCTTCTCTGACTCTGCTCACTGACGGCTTCTAAAACATATTTGCAACTCTCTCCGCAGTATATCGGGATATCCTTGTGAAGAAAAGAAATGTAGTTTGCATGATCTGCATGTGCGTGAGATAGGAGCACAGCCTGCACCTCTGGCTCCTCAGGTTTCCGTCCGATATGAGTTAACAAATCCTCTCTATATATCCCAGGAATGTCAGGAATGAGATTCATAGCAAGAAAATCACCAATTCCATTTGCTGTTCTTGGTGTGAGAAACTCTTCAAAATATAATCCTCTCCGACCGAAACTCATCCCAAAATCAAGAAATATCTTTGTTCCATTGTCCTCTAACAGTATTTTATTGCCGCCAATTTCTTTTACTCCACCGTAGAAGGTAAGTGTTACCACGCCAACCCCCAATTACCACACAAGTTTCTTTCCACAGTTTGGACAGAACCGAGGATTTCCTATAAGTTCAGCACCACATTCTGGGCACACATCACCTACTCTTCTGCGTTTGAGCTCTTCCATCTTGATACGAATGTTATATTCCTTAGCATCCCGGTATGCATCAAAGGCAAAGATTATTCCAAGAACTATGAGGATTGATATAATAATAAAAACGTTTGATATGTAGATAAGAGATGCAATGAGATAACTGATCCATCCCAGAAAGAGTACTATACCGACTCCTATCTTAAGATTGTTTATTGAAGCATACAGCTGACCCAGTCCCCATACAAAAAAACTGAATAGTGCAGCGAATACAGGACTTTTTCTCACCTCAGGCATATCTCTCATATGCTGAATGAAATAGGAATGTAATTATCTTTTTGCTCCAAACATTTAAAAATCTCCTGAACATGCGGCTAGACAATGCATGAGTGGGCATTGGCAGAGGCAGTAATACAAACTGCTATAGATGTTGCAGAGCGCGAGGGGCTCAAAAAGGTAACATTGATCAAAATCTCTCTTGGCGAACTCCAGGGTATCGAGCAAGAGATCTTTGATTCTGCTATCTCTGGACTGTTAAAGATGCAGGGTAATGTTTTTGTCAATACAAAAGTTGAGGTTAATGTTGTAAGAACAAGATTCAGATGCCGTGCCTGTGAGCATGAATGGACATTTAAAGACATATCGGAAACACTTGATGAGGGTGTCAGGGAATCTATTCATTTCATACCAGAAGTTGCTCATTCCTTTATGCGCTGTCCAAAGTGTGGTAGTCCAGATTTTGAAGTTCTGGAAGGAAGAGGCATATCAGTTACCTCTATAACTGGTGAGAAATGATGCAGGATCCGAGGACAAGTATCATAGAAAAAAGGTTGCAAAATATAAAGAGAGTTATTGCAGTCTCTGGTGGCAAGGGAGGGATTGGAAAGAGTGTGACATCTTCTCTACTTGCTCTGGCTTTATCGAAAGAGGGTTACAAAGTAGGCTTACTCGACCTTGACCTCAGCAGCCCATCAGATCATGTGATTCTTGGAATTAAAGATGTTATGCCAGTTGAAGAAAATGGGGTTGTACCTCCTGAAGTTAACGACGTACAGTTTATGTCTGTTGTTTTCTATGCTCAGGACAAGCCAACTCCTCTTAGAGGAGAGGAGATATCTGATGCGATAAAAGAAATACTCTGTATAACACGATGGAACAACCTTGACTTTCTTATAATCGACATGCCGCCTGGTATAGGAGATGAACTTTTTGACACCATTGAGTTGTTTAAAAAAACTGAATTTTTATTATTGAGTACCTCTTCTAAAGTTGTCTTTGAAACCGTGAGAAAGTTAATGATATTGTTACAAGAAATGAGAATCCCCGTTCTTGGAATAGCCGAGAATATGAAACGCAAAGAAGAATCTTTTGTTAGGGAGGTTTGTGATAAATATAAGGTGTCCTTTCTTGGTGAAATAAGATTTGATGAGAACTTTGAAAATGCAGTAGGTAATGTAGGAAAGATTCTTCATACAAAATTATTCAAATATATTCAAAAAATTGCGAAAACACTATCTAAACAGATAGTGTGAATAAACTTAGTTCACCATATTTTACTCCCTTCAATGCTCTAAGGTGCTCTGCCATACTTTTAACCTCATCTGCTTTTCCCTCTACCACCAAAACTTCGAGACAATTATGTTCGTCAAGGTGTATATGCATCGTTGATCTCACTGCAGAGTGTCTGGAATGTTGAAGATGAAGAAGTTTATGGGTTACATCTCCAGCCTCATGATCATAAACGATGGTAAGAGAACCTATAACTCTACCTCTCTTCTTCTCTACATCTGTCTTGACAAGCTCTTTTCTAATTAAATCACGAATTGCCTCAGATCTATTAGCATAGCCTTTCTTTTCAATGAGCGTGTCAAATTTTTTAAGTAAATCTGGTTCGAGAGAAACACCAAATCTAATGACTTTTTCCATGTATATGAAAAATGCAACCGAATTATTTAAATTATAATGTAAGATACCTATCACCACTTGGGAGGCATAAAAATGGTGTTTGATCCACAAGATAACATCTTCATGCTTGCCGGGCCAGTAAAAATCCATCCAAGAGTACTAAAAGCGATGAATACTCCCTCTATAGGGCATAGAAGTCCAGAATTCTCAGAAGTAAACAGAGAGTTGAAAGAGCTTACCAAGTATCTTTTCCAGACAAAAGGAGATGTGGCTATCTTAACTGGCTCAGGAACTGCTGGCATGGATGCCGCTCTGTCAAATCTACTTAAAAAAGGTGATAAAGCACTTACCATAAACAATGGAAAATTCGGAGAAAGGATGGGACAGTTGGCAAAACTATATGGTGATGCAGTCGAGCTTACTTATCCTTGGGGAACACCACCAGATCTTGGCGAAATAGAGGAGATACTATCCAAGGGAGATACAAAGGTTTTGGCATTTACACATAATGAAACCAGTACAGGTTTAACCAACCCGCTACCAGAAATATCAAAACTCTGTCAGAAGTATGGCGTGCTACTTGTCACTGATGGCATCACAAGCGTTGGTGGCATAGACGTTCCTGTTGACAAACTCAAGATAGATGTTTGCATAACTGGATCACAAAAGTGCATCGCTGCACCTGCTGGACTCGCTCTTCTTTCAGTATCAGAGAGAGCTTTAGATGCTATGTATGATGATACAAGCTATTATCTCAATCTAAAGAAACATGTAGAAAAACTTAGAGATGGAAATCAAACGCCTTATACTCCTGCAGTTCATCTTCATCTTGCATTGCTTGAGGCGCTTCGTATACTCAAAGAAGAGGGTTTGGAGAATCGAATAAAGAGAACAGCTAAAATAGCAGAGGCGTGCAGAGCGGCAGTTGATGCCCTTGGCTTAGAGTTATTACCAGAGAGAAAATATGCTTCCAATACTGTTACAGCTATAAAATATCCAAAAGGTATTTCTGATAAAGATGTAAGAGGTAGACTGAAAAACGAATATGGCATTATTGTTGCGGGCTCTCAAGCACCTCATAAGGGAGAGTTCTTTAGAATAGGGCACATGGGTTTAGTGCAATTCAGAGAGCTTATTGCCACGATAGGAGCTCTGGAAGTAGCTCTCTCCAAGGCAGGATACAAGGTGGAAAAGGGAGCAGGAGTTGCAGCTGTTGAAGAATTTATGTAATGCCCTCTCTTCTCTTTTTTACAAGCAGTATACTATCTATAAATACTGCTATTATTCCAGTGATAAATATCATATCAAGAACTACTGCCCCACCTATCACTGCGGCCACCGAATGATCTATTTCATACAAAAGAAGTTCTGGAAGATGTAGGAAATCTGCTCCAATTAATACTCCAATCGTTGCTGAGGTATAAGCAAGAGGTGCTGCCTTAAAACGTTCTTTCCAGTACATAATTATAGATGTTGCACTGGCGAAGATTGCAGGTAGAAGGAAATAAGGAAATGGAGATACTATGCCCTTATCTGCAACTGGGTGGGTAACCGAGTAGGTCACAACGGTCACTATTCCCACACCAAAGACTATTCTTGCAAAGGAGAGTTTATTCTTTAAAATAAGATATGCAGATAGAATGAGAGGGATCACCGCTCCACCCATATTTATGAATATGTGCCAGTTGTTGTATGAAAAAAGATAGATGTTAGATATGTCTATCCCATTGATAACTATTGGAAAGCGGAAGAGATATGCAATAAATACTATGAGTATACCCCCTACCGAGGAAAAACCCATCTCCCTAAAAGCTTTGGTTACTATAAAATATATGATATAGGCAAAGACAAATATGAGAAAGAGTCTTATGAATGCCTGCAGGAGAGTGAACGCACTGCTCATGCCTCTTCTTAAGATAAGACCATTATTTATAAACCTTAGTGCTATTCCCTCAGAGGAGTGACCCAAATGGATCCAAAGCTTCAGAAGGAATTTGATATTTCATTCTTTAAAGAACATGGATACATCAGAAAGAAATGTAAAGTATGTAACAGCTATTTCTGGACGTTGGATGAGAAAAAAGAAGTGTGTGGCGATCAACCTTGTAGCCCTTTTTCATTCATAGGAAAACCTCTTACAAAAAAACCGTTCACTCTGTCTGAGATGAGAGAAACGTTTCTCTCCTTCTTTGAAAGGCATAGCCATACTCGCATCAATCCCTATCCTGTAGTTGCAAGATGGAGAAAAGACATTTATCTAACAATAGCGAGCATAGCTGATTTTCAACCTCATGTTACTGCAGGCATAGTTACTCCCCCAGCAAACCCTTTAGTTATTTCACAACCAAGTATAAGACTTAATGATCTTGAGGAGGTTGGAATCTCTGGTAGACACCTTACAATATTTGAGATGATGGGACACCATGCATTCAATAGCAGAGATAAATTTGTATACTGGACAGAAGAAACTGTGTTCTATTGTAATGATTTTTTGACTAAAGAGTTGGGCATAAATGAGAAAGAAATCACCTATAAAGAGTCTCTGTGGGAAGGTGGAGGAAATGCTGGGCCATGTCTAGAAGTACTTGCAGGTGGTTTAGAAGTTGCCACACTGGTGTTCATGAGTTTAGAAGAAAAAGAGAACGGAGATTATTTGATAGAGGGAAAAAGATACTCTCCAATGCCACTTAAGGTTGTTGATACAGGTTATGGACTCGAACGTCTCACCTGGATTTCACAGGGAAGTGCCACTATCTATGACGTGCTCTATCCAGAGATTATAACGTGGTTAGATGAAAATAGCAGAGTAAAAGATAAGCATGCTATATATGCACTTGCTGACCATACAAAGTGCCTTACCTTTATGCTTGGAGATGGTATAATTCCATCGAATGTAAAGGCAGGATACCTTGCAAGATTGATGATTAGAAGGTCATTGAGATTCATGGATAAGCTCGGTATTAATGACTCTCTCTTTATCCTCATAGACATGCACATGAACAATCTTGCCAAGGATTTTCCCCACCTCTCAAAAGCAAGAGAAAGAATACAAGAGATAATTGAGATAGAAACCACGAAATATAGAGAACTTCTGGAGAGAGGTAAACGAGTTGTTCAGCGTTTTCTTACAGAAAAAAAACATATTGATGTAGAAACATTAGTTGATCTTTATGATACGCATGGAATACATCCAGATATGGTGAAGCAGATAGCCAAAGACATGGGAAAGGACATAAAGATTCCAGAGAGTTTTGATTCTCTTGTTGCTGAGCGTCATTCTGGTGAAAAAGAAAAAGAAGAAAAGAAAACCTTTACTCTTCCAGAATTACCATCAACAAGGTTACTTTATTACGAGGATACCTATATGAAAGAATGTAAGGCAAAGGTGTTATGGAGTGGAATCAAGGATGGAAAAAATGTTGTTATACTTGATAAAACAGTGTTCTATCCAGAAGGCGGGGGACAGTTGGCTGATAAGGGCATCTTAAAAGTTAGCGGAAAAATTGTAAAAGTAAACCATGTTGAAAAGCAGAATAATTTGGTTTTACATCACGTTGATAAGCAGATACCTGAGGGCACAGAAGTAGAATGTGAAATAAATTGGGAGAGAAGGTATGCTCTTATGAGGCATCATACTGGCACGCATTTAATAAATGGTGCATGTAGAATCGTACTCGGTGATCATATATGGCAGGCAGGTTCTCAGTTGGATGTGAACGAGGCAAGGTTTGATTTCTCTCACTATAAGTCACTTTCTGAGAGAGACATTGAAAGAATAGA
>CAYUOG010000018.1:0-9247 GCA_964446335.1 uncultured Thermoplasmatales archaeon | reverse complement strand
TTAATAACTGGTGGAAGGGTATATCCAGCTGGATACATATGCCCGGGTGGTGTTAGAAGAGACCCACCAGATACAGCGAAAGAAAAGATTCTAAATGTTTTAGATAAAATAGAGGAGATGATAGATTTCGAAAGAGCAGAAAACCCTCTGCATCTAGCTAGATTAAAAGATATAGGTGTATTAAAGCTAGAAGATGCAATAAAACTTGGTGCAACAGGTCCTGTTATAAGAGCAAGTGGTTTAAAGACAGATGTTAGAAAAGAAGAACCCTATGAGGTTTATGATCAATTTGATTTTGAGATACCTGTTAGAAAAGAAGGAGACGCATATGCGAGATTTCAAATAGGTTTAGAGGAAATGAAACAATCAGTGAGTATAATAAGACAGGCATTAAAAGGATTACCAGAGGGAGATTTTATAGATAAAAAGTTTAGTAAACCAAAACTCAATATGAAGATACCAGAGGGAGAGGTTTATATTAGAAATGAGATTGCAAGGGGAGAAGCAGGTATCTATATGGTTAGTGATGGTAATACTAAACCTTATAGAGTTAAGATAAGAGGACCAAGTTTTCTACATCTAATACCCGTATTAGAATTTCTATTAAAAGGAGCTCAGATAGCTGATGTACCAGCTATATATTGGAGTTTAAATGGTTGTCCAGCTGATCTTGATAGGTGATAAAAATGAAGATGAAAGTAATTCCTAAGATACTTAAAACCATGGTTTCAAAACCTATGACAACTAGGTTTCCACATGAGTCTATTCCAATACCAGATGGCTATAGAGGGGAACATAGCTATGATATAGATAAATGTATGTCCTGTAGTCTCTGCGCTAAAATCTGCCCAAATAAAGCTATAGAGATGGTCGAAGTATCTGAAGAGTATAAAGAGAAATATCCTAAGAAATACCCTAAGATAGATCTTGGTAAATGCTGTTTTTGTGCGCTCTGTGAGGATATATGTCCAACTGATGCTATAAAACTTACAAAAAACTTCTTTCTTTCTACATTTGATAAGTCTACTACCGTTAAACCTCCAATTATGGTCTAAAAGTATTTGATAGAATTATACATATCTAATATAAAATATAAATTATAAAAATAATGCACAATCTATTAATATTGGAAAAAACTTACAGTTATATGATAGAAATGCCTCAAAAAGAGGAAGAACTGAATCGTCTTTACGCTATTTTGGATAAAAGAGAAGAGAGTGAAGAGATAGAATTGGAAGGAAAATATATTAAAAGTATACAAGAAAGATTGCATGGAGTGAGTAAAGAAGCACAGCAAATAACAACATTTACCTCTGAATCCCATGATGATGAATTGCTTAAACCCACTGTTGTCATATATGGAGGAAAAAAGAAAAAGGAAACAAAAAAGAAGGAGCCCACTGAAGCACCAGCAAAGGAAGAGGATTTATTTGAAGTTGAAAAATTATCTGATGAGGAGCTTACAGCCTTGAAATCCAAAGCTAAAAAAACCATTGAAAAGGAGTTTCCTGTAACTAAGGGAATGCAATTGGAAATGGAGGAAGAATCTATTGAAGCAGTTAAAGAGCCTGAAGAAAAAACCACTATTGAAGAACCAATTGAAAAAACCGAGGAAAGTGTAGAGGTAATTCCAGAGAAAGTTGAAAAGATAGAGGAAGTACCTCTGGAGGAAGGAGTTGAAGAAGTCGAAGAAAAGGTACTTGTTGAGGAAGAACCTGTTAAAGAAGAAAAGAAAGAAACGCCTAAAGAAGAGATAAAAGAAGAACCCAGTGAGGAGATAAAGGAAGAAGCACCTATTTTTGAACCCGAACTTTCAAAAGAAGAGTTTATCAAAGTACTGACGGAAATAAAGGGAATAGGTAAAAAGAAGGCAGAGATGCTATATGAGAGTGGCTTTACCTCTCTCCAGAAAATCATAGATGCAGAGCCAGAAGACCTTGCTAAGGTAAAGGGAATGAACAAAAAATTTGCAGAGCAATTTAAGAAAGAGGTTATGGAACTTCAACCTAAGATTGCTAGGGAATTTGATCAGGTATATATTCTCGAAGAAGAGACCGAAGAAGAGAAGAGACAGATAGAGAAAAAAGTATCAGAAGAGGAGCTGGAATTTAAAGAAGAAATACCAGAATGGGTAACCATTGACAAGTCTCCTATAGATGAGGAGCTTCCTGAGTGGAAAGCAGTTGAGGAGGAAGGTTACAAGTATGAGGATTATACGCTGTACAAGGTATCAAGGAGAGGACTTAGAGGTAAAAAGTATACATACATCTTTAGTAAAACACCTATCAAAGGCGGAAAACCCTGTCAGATCCCAGATGGCTATGTGGTTAAAGTAAAGAAAGGAGTACCATCGTTGGAGAAGGTTAAATAGACCTAAAGATTACCTATTTAAAGTTTTTAACCAATTTTGAGTAGGGATAGAATGGTCTGGAATGGTCCAGTGGTAAAGATAGATGAATATAGATACGAGATACCAAAGAGCTACAGAGGAAAATCTGGTAATCTTTCAATGAGAACCTCTGGGAGAGTATATGTAGATGAAAGAATGCTAGAGCAAGTGAGAAAGGACGATTCTCTAGAGCAGGTTGCAAATGTTGCCACGCTTCCTGGAATTTTAGGAAAATCTATGGCAATGCCTGATATACATTGGGGTTACGGTTTTCCAATTGGAGGGGTAGCAGCTACAGATGCAGAGGAAGGAGTTATCTCTCCGGGAGGGGTTGGTTTTGATATAAACTGTGGAGTAAGACTGGTGAGAACCGATCTTACCATAGAGGATATTGATGAAGATAAAATTAAGCAACTCGTGGATCGCCTTTTTCAAAATGTCCCGTCAGGATTAGGTTCCAAGGGAAAAGTAAGAGTATCTGTAAAGGAGCTCAATGAAGTGCTAGAGAGAGGTGCAAGATGGGCTGTGGAAAATGGCTATGGATGGGAAGAAGATTTGGAAGTATTGGAAGAAAACGGCTGCCTTGAACATGCAGATAGTAGCGTAGTTTCTGATAGAGCAAAACAGCGTGGATTATCCCAAATAGGCTCACTTGGCGCTGGAAATCATTTCCTTGAGATTCAGAAAGTTGCAGAAATCTATGATGAAAATGCTGCAAAGGCTTATGGGCTAAAAGAGAACCAGATAACTGTTATGATACATACTGGCTCTAGAGGATGCGGGCACCAGATATGTAGTGATCATCTTAGAGTATTGGAAAGTGCCGTAAAAAAGTACAATATAGAACTTCCTGATAGGCAGCTTGCCTGTGCACCTGTAAAATCCAAGGAGGCGATAGATTATTTCAATGCGATGGCTGCTGCAGCGAATTTTGCATGGTGTAACAGACAAATGATCGTTCACTGGGTAAGAGAGAGTTTCCATCAGGTTTTAAATACCTCGCCAGAGGAGCTTGGAATGCATATAGTTTATGATGTATGTCACAACATCGCTAAGCTGGAGGAACATGAGATAGAAGGAAAGAAGAGAAAGGTCTATGTTCATAGAAAAGGAGCGACAAGAGCCTTTGGCCCAGGTAGAAAGGAGATACCGCTGAAGTATAGGGATGTAGGGCAACCTGTGCTTATACCTGGAGATATGGGTACAGCAAGTTATGTACTAAGAGGAACAAAACAGGCTATGGAGGAAACCTTCGGATCAACCTGTCATGGAGCCGGTAGAGTTATGTCAAGGCACGAAGCAACAAGAAAATGGAGAGGAGAGGCAATATTTAACATGCTTAAACAGCGAGGCATATATGCACATCCTGCAAGCTGGAAGGTTATGGCAGAAGAAAGTCCAGATGCTTACAAGAATATAGATGATGTCATCAGAATAACAGATGGTGCAGGCATATCAAAAAAGGTGGCAAAGCTATTGCCTCTTGGAGTCGTAAAGGGATGATTAATTTTATAATAGGGTTGATTATTTAGTAATAAAGGATGATGGTGAGATGGAGGAAGAAATAAGGCTAATTGAGTTTGAAGAAATAGATATGAAGGATGGCACTGTTATTGCGGGTTTTCCATCAATTGGATTGGTTAGTACAATAGCTGCTAATTATTTGATAGATGCGTTGGGATTAAGGCAGGTTGGAGCAATGGATTCAAAGTACTTCCCAACCCTATCTGTCGTTCATTCTGCAGAACCGCTTTCTCCTGTTAGGATATATGCAGGTATTCCAGATAGAGGGCAGAAGATAGCAATTTTTGTATCAGAGTTCAGACCAAAACCAAATCTCATATCACCTATTGCAGAGGAGATAATGAAATGGGCAATTAAGAAGAAATGTAAATTCCTCATTTCTCCTGAGGGAATGGTTGTTGAAGGTAAGGAGGGAGAAGCAACAAAAGGTGCTGCCTACGCTATAGGGTCAACTGAAGATGCAAGAAATCTCCTTGTACAGCAGGGGATTGCACAGTTCAAGAATGGCATAATAGCGGGGGTATCTGGGGTTTTGTTAAACAAGGGAAAGCATGAGAACTTTAATGTTATTTCAATACTTGCCGAAGCACATCCAAATTATCCAGACGCAAGGGCTGCAGCTGCGGCAATAGAGGCAATAGCACTAATCCTCGGTATTGATGTCAATGTCGCTCCGCTTTATGAGGAGGCTGAACGTATAGAGAGACAATTGCACATGCTTCACAAGCAGGCAAAACCAGTTGTAACACAGGATCAAACACCAGGACCAATGTATGGGTAAAGCACCTTTAAATAGACAAAAACCCTTAACCTCTTATGCAAATCCCGAAGAGTCATCCTCGTTATCAATCTCTAATTATTAGAGAAAAACTTGCAGAGGGATTAAGAAAAGGTTTAGTTCATGAAACCGGACTCATAGCACACGGGAGAGGAGAGGCTTTTGATTATCTTATCGGGGAAAGAACTATAGACATCTCAGATAAAGCGGCAAAGGTTGCTGCATCTTTCCTTCTTCTTGCAGAGAATCCTGTAATCTCTCTCAATGGAAATGTTGTTGCACTATCGGCAAAGGAATGTATATCTCTCGCTGAAAAAATTCCAGCAAAACTTGAGGTAAATCTATTTCACAGAACTGAAGGGAGGATAAAGAAACTTGTTGCTGAATTGAAAAAGCAGGGAGCAAGAAAAGTATATGGAGAAAAACCAGATGCTACTATACCTGGGCTAGATCACAATCGTGCATTGTGCGAAAGAGAAGGAATATACAGCGCGGATGTTATACTTGTGCCATTAGAAGATGGTGACAGATGCGAAGCTTTGAAGAGAATGGGAAAGACTGTTATAACCATCGATTTAAATCCACTTTCAAGGACCGCTCGTACAGCAGATGTTACTATAGTTGATAATATTGTCAGAGCCATACCAAACATAGAAAAATGGGTGAACAAACTCAGAGAAAATAAAGAAGAACCGAAAAAAATAGCAGAATCATGGAACAATGAAAACAATCTGAAAGAGGTTTTGAGGTACATTTCAAAAAGACTAAATTCCTTATAGACATATAGAAGAGCATGGAACAATATAGAACCCATTATTCAACAGAGTTAGGACCAGAGAATGATGGAGAGAATGTAACTGTTGCTGGGTGGGTAGAGGATATAAGAAACCTCGGTTCCATCGCATTTGTTATATTGAGAGATAGAAAAGGAACCCTTCAAATTACAGTTTTTAAGAAAAAACAGAAAGAGATATTTGAGAAATTAGTTTCAATTCCAAGAGAATCTGTTGTTTCAGTTAGAGGTACATGTAAGGCAAATGAGAAGGTCAGAAACGGATACGAGATCATACCAGAAGAAGTTGAAGTTTTATCTGTTGCAAATACGCCACTACCTCTTGGCGTAGTTGATAAAGTAGATGCAGAACTTGATACAAGACTTGATAACAGATTTCTAGATCTCAGAAAATCAGAGAAACGAGCCATATTTGTTATAAGAGATGTACTTTTACAGGCTGTAGAGGAATATCTGAGAAAAAAAGGATTTGTTGAGGTACATACTCCAAAAATCATAGCAAGCTCATCTGAAGGTGGAACAGATCTTTTTAGTGTAAAATACTTTGAAAAAGATGCTTTTCTTGCACAATCCCCGCAGCTTTACAAACAAACGCTCATGGCAACTGGATTAGATAGAGTATTTGAGATAGCATGGTACTTCAGAGCAGAGGAGCACAATACAAGAAGACATCTAAATGAATCAACAGCCATAGATGTGGAGATGGCTTTTATAAAAAGTGAAGAAGATGTGATGAAGATACTTGAGGGTTTAGTACAGAATATATGGAAAAGGGCGAGTGAGCATGAAGAAGAACTCACCCTCCTCAATGTATGCATAAACGTTCCTAAAACTCCATTTAGAAGAATAACCTACGATGAAGTAATAGAGAGATTGCAGGAAAAAAAGATTGATATAAAATGGGGGGATGATCTTGGAAGCGAAGAGGAGAAAGCGCTTGGAGAGATTATGGGAAAAGAGGGCTTTGATTTTTACTTTATCACAAAATATCCACTGGAGGCAAAACCCTTCTATACTATGCCAGAGGGCGAGAAACTATCTAGGTCCTTTGACCTTGGATGCAAGGGCGTTGAGATAGCATCAGGCAGCCAGAGAATACATGATCCGGAGCTTTTGGTAGAGAGAATCAAAGAATGCAACCTCAATCCAAAAGACTTTGAGAGCTATCTCAAGGCATTCAGATATGGTATGCCACCACATGGTGGATTTGGTATGGGTATAGAAAGATTGCTCATGGAAATGCTCAACATCAAAAACATTAGGGAATGCATTCTTTTCCCAAGGGACCGAACAAGATTGACACCATAGAAAGGTTTTAAACATCTTTTTCTCTTTCCAGTTGCATGAAGATCAGTGGTAGGGCATGGGTCTTTGGTGATGATATAGATACTGACCAAATATTTCCCGGAGCATATCTTACACTTACAGATGTAGAGGAAATGGGAAAACATGCCATGGAGGGAGTCCCTGGCAGAGAAGACTTTGCGAAGAAGGTGGCTAAGGGTGATATCATTGTGGCCGGGAAAAACTTTGGTTGTGGTTCATCAAGAGAGCAGGCACCTATCGCGATAAAAGGCTCTGGAGTAAGCGTGGTTGTCGCTAAATCCTTCGCCAGAATATTCTACAGAAACGCTGTCAACATCGGCTTACCAATAATAGAATGCAAGGAAGTGGAAAAGATACATGATGGTGACACACTAGAGATAGACCTAGTCACAGGTGACATAAAAAACGAAACCAGAAATCTAAGGTTAAAGGGAACACCAGTTACAAGTTTAGAGTTTGAAATCATGGAAGCAGGTGGGTTAATACCTTACCTTAAACACAAGGAGTCTATGCGATAATCTTCTTATAATCCTCTGCAGACAACAAGTTACTTAGTTCATCAGGATTGCTCATCTCTATCTCAACCAACCAACCCTCCTCGTACGGACTCTGATTGATTTTCTCAGGAGCATCCTCCAGTTCCTTGTTGGTTTTAACGATTTTACCAGATACTGGTGCATAGATTTCAGATACAGATTTCACCGACTCAACAACACAGATCTCATCACCCTGTTTAACCTCCCGCCCAATATCGGGAAGCTCAACGAAAACAATGTCCGTGAGTTCACTCTGTGCATGGTCTGTTATCCCCACTCTTGCTATGTCGCCTTTAACATCAACCCATTCATGTGTTTTCGCATACTTCAAATTCTCAGGAACCTCTCCGCTCATAGAAATCAAAAAGAGGAAGAAAAACGCATGTTTTAAATGTTTCCACTAAACCAAAGAGGCAGAGAGATTAAACCCTTCTCTAATTCTTTTCACAGTCACTGTACCCCAGAGAAAACCTAGGAAGGATGCTATGACATTACCCAAAACCATGCCAACCCACACACCAACCAACCCCATATTTGTGTAAAACGCCATGAAATAAGCAAAACCTACCTGCATAACTATTGTTCTAAGGAATGAGACCACAAGTGCCCTCCCACCAAATCCAACTCCTTGAAACATTGCAGAGGTCATCATACCAAACGGTGTAAATGGTAGGAAGATAACAAGGATTCTAAGAGAGGTTATCAAACCATTTAATATCCCAGCAGATGCCTTCGAGTAGGTGAAGAGGTAAGCCACCTGAGGCGTAAACAACTCTACAAACAAAACAACACTAACCTCTATAATCAAGGAAAGTTTTATCGCATAAAGGTAAGCTGTTTTGAGTTTTTCAACATCCTTTGCCCCATAGGCTGCTCCCGTAACGCTTGTTGTTGCAGCGGCCATACCCAAAATAGGTACAACCCCGACCATTGTTATACGCCAAGCACTTGTGAAAATCGCAACACCATACTCGTTACTGGAAAAAAGTATTATAGCATTCAAGAAAAACATGGCAAAAGACATTGTTAACTGAGACAGAGAAGCAGGTACACCAACCCTAAGGATATCCAAGGTGATCTTCCAATTAGGAGAAAAATCCTTCAACGTTATACGTACATAAGTGTCTCTCTTAATAAAAAGCCAATATCCAAGGAAGACAGAGGTCAAAACCATTGAAAGCACCGTGGCATAGGCTGCTCCAACAACACCAAAACCAAGTGTGTAAATGAAAAACGGATCAAGAACGATGTTTAAACCGGAACCCAAAACCAACGCGTACATAGCTCTTCTGGTGTCACCTTCTCCCCTCAATATCCCATTAGCAACGTTGTTAAAAACCATTACAATGGCAGCAACAAGCAGGATGCGAGAGTACTCTACTGCAAGCCTACCCACCTCGCCTGTGGCACCCATCCAAGCAAAAACTCTGTCCATGGATGGAAACATTGTAATGGTTATGAGAAAACCAAGAATTAGAGTCAACAGTAGAGAATGAACAGCCACGTTATCTGCTCCCTTTTTATCCTTGGCACCAATCCTTCTGGATATGGCAGAACTTGACCCGATTCCCAAACCAGAGGCAAGGGAGATAATGCCCATAAACACTGGGAAAAAGAGACCAATCGCGGCAAGCCCCTCAGCACCGAGACCAGCAACCCATATACCATCAGCTAGGTTGTAAATAGTTTGCACAAGCATACCGACCATCATAGGTATAGACAACCTGATTATGGCTCCCCTTGGGTTGCCTAGCAGTAGCTGAACACCCTTTGTTACCTTCTCACTCAAACATTTCCCTCCAAATACGAGTTACCAGCTAACATTGAGAACAGTTCCACCACTGTTTTAGCTCAGAATTAAAAACAATCATATAAAACTAGCATTCCTTGCCTACAAAGGG
>CAYUOG010000017.1:0-9280 GCA_964446335.1 uncultured Thermoplasmatales archaeon | reverse complement strand
TTCTCAATATTACCTTTTCAGCCAGAATCTCTCCATTATAGATTTCACGCATTTGTATAAGGCATCTTCCTTCTCTACCGGCGCATGTGACAAAGAAAGCAGATTTCTTTATACCATCCCTGTTTTTTAAAAGATAGGTTTTTACTGCCGGTGTCACTCTACCATTCCAAACTGGACCACCCAAAATAACAATATCATAATCTGCAGGGTTTTTTGAGAAAATTATCTCCGTTGTTTTACCACGAGTTGCATCATATCCTGCTCTGAGAAAGCCAATGATCCTTTTTCTCGATTTTTTATCCTTTATTTCATCAATGTCAGCATTCAAAGCTTTTGCAATAATCTCTGCAGCCCTCTTTGTATGACCATCTCTGGAGTAAAAGGTGACTAGAGTTTTCATATTCATCCAAAAATTATCAATCCTGTTTCCAATATTTATACTTTGGTAATTCACTCGGTAAAAAATGGAAGGAGACTTAAAGATTTAGTGAAATTCGATCTCCTTTCTTGGAGGCAGGAGCAGATATAAGATACATTCAACAACTACTGAGACATAAAAGCCTTAGGATAACTCAGATTTATATATGCATCGCAAACAGAGACATTAAAAGACTTGCAGATCTCCTTTAATCCACAAACATTTATCAAACCATACCACTTTTATATTCAGCGAGGGATAACTTGGCAATAGAGATACCATTTGATACAGAAGAGGCATGTACAGTAATTACTGAGTTTATTAGCAATTATGTTAACAATGCTGGTGCGAAAGGTGTAGTTGTTGGTCTATCTGGCGGCATTGATTCAGCAGTGGTTGCATTACTCTGTAAGAAGGCACTTGGAAATGAAAAGGTACATTGTCTCTTTTTACCTGAGACTACCACACCAGAAAGAGATAAGGAGCACTATGAAATTCTCGTAAAAAAATTCAAACTTAACAGTAAGGTAAAGGATATCTCACATCTTGTAAAAGAAGTCGAAAAATCTTCTGCAATCTCTCCAGATGAACAAACCCTTGCAAACATAAAGGCAAGGCTTAGGATGATACTTCTTTTTGAATATGCAAATATGACAAAGAGTTTAGTCTGCGGTACATCTAACAAATCAGAGCTTCTTATAGGATATTTTACCAAGTATGGAGATGGGGGAGCTGACATCCAGCCAATAGGAGATTTGTATAAAACTCAAGTACTGAAACTTGCTCACTATCTGGAAATACCCGAGGAAATCATATCCAAGCCACCAACTGCTGGTCTCTGGTTTGGTCAAACCGATGAAAAAGAGATCGGTATTTCATATAACATTCTCGATCAAATTCTATACGGTTTAGAACTTAAACTTCCTCTTTCAAAGATTGCAGAAAGTATACCCACAACAATGGAAAATGTCAGAAAAATAAAGAATTTAAGAATAAAAACTCAGCACAAAAGGAGAACGCCTCTTATACCGAAGATAGGAATAAGAACCGTTGGTTTGGACTGGAGATCACCGGTACAGGAAGGTTAAACAAAGTTGGCTTTTTCCCCAGTAATTCTCTCATATGCTTCCCTGTACTTTTTCTCTGTTTCTTCAATAACATATTCTGGAAGTTGAGGTGGTGGAGAGTTTTTATCCCAACCAGTGCTAGTCAAATAATCCCTCACATACTGCTTATCAAAACTTGGCTGTGGTTTACCGACTTCATAATTATCGAGAGGCCAAAATCGTGAAGAATCCGGAGTAAGTAATTCGTCAACAAGTATTATTTCATCATCAATTCTTCCAAATTCAAATTTGGTATCTGCAATGATGATCCCTCTACTTTTGGCATAATCTCTTGCTTTTTCATAGATCTCCAATGAAATTTCTTTCAGTTGTTCAGCATTCTCTTTTCCAATAATGTCCTGCATTTTTTCAAAAGTAATATTTTCATCATGCCCAGTTGTTGCCTTAGTGGAAGGAGTAAAGATAGGCTCTTCCAGCTGTTCTGACTCTCTGAGCCCTGGAGGGAGCTTAATGCCGCATATTTCCCCACTCTTTTGATAGGATCTCCATCCGGATCCAGATAGATATCCTCGAACGATGCACTCTATCGGAAAGACCTTCGCTTTTCTTACAAGCATGCTTCTGTGCATGAGCATCTCTCTGTGTGGCTGTAAATTATCAGGAAAATCATCAACGCTATCTGTTATGACATGATTCTTAACTATTGGTTCCATCTTTTTAAACCAGAACATTGAAAGTTGAGTAAGATACTTTCCTTTGTTTGGTATTGGATTTGGTAGTACATAATCAAAGGCAGATATTCTATCTGTAGCAACAATCAGAAGTTTATCACCCAGATCATAAATGTCTCTAACTTTTCCTTTTCTGCGCTCACCAACAGATAAATTCGTCTCTACAACTACCTCTCCCAGCATGGTTCTGTAATCTCCATGCCTCATAAAACCTTTGCCCCTGGTTTTATTGGTCTATCTGTAGTTACCTCTTTGCCATTCACTCTGAGAACTTTGCCATTATAAACAATCTTGCCCACTTCATTAACAGTCATTTTTATCTCTTTAAAGCTTTCAAACTCTACAACTTGAGAGGGTTCTCTACCAATTCCCTCTACCTTGACCTCTGTACCAGGAGATGCATCTTGTGGATTTAAGAGAGATACCTTACCCTCATCATCTTCAGCAGCAAGCAGCATCCCCTCTGACATTACACCTCTCAGCTTTGCAGGTTTAAGATTGGCAACTATGATTATTGATTTTCCCTCAAGTTCTTCCTTGTTATAGTAGGATTTTAACCCTGCAACTAAAGTTCGCTCTCCAAGTTTGCCGACGTCTATCTTTAATACATATAACTTATCAGCATTTGGATGATCTTTAACCTCAATGATCTTAGCCACTCTCAAATCAAGTGAAGCAAAAGGATCCTTCTTCTCCTCTACGATTTCCTCTAAAGAAAGTTTTTTGAATAATGGCTCTGGTTTTTTGATCTCTCTACCTTCCTCAACATCTTCAGTTATCTCGTTCCAGGAATGATCATGTATAGAATCTTTGTATCCCAAGTATTCCCATACTCTCTGTGAGGAGAAGGGCAGATAGGGAGCAAGTAAAAGAGAGAGTGCTTTTACCAATCGTATACATACATGAAGGGTAGTTCCACATTTCTCTTTGTCACTCTTGATAGTCTCCCAAGGCTTTTTCTGTGCAAAGTATACATTTCCTTTTTGTGCAAGAGACATTATAGATTTCAGCGCTTTCTTAAAGGAACATTTTGACAGATACTCAGCAACTTCCTGCGAGGTTTTTTCTATTTCTTTAATTATTGCCCTGTCATCTTCATCAAGTTCTCCCTGCTCCGGAACCTTTCCAAAGTTCTTCCAGGTAAATGTAAGCACTCTATGCACAAGGTTTCCATATATTCCCAGAAGTTCATCGTTGTTCTTTGCAACAAAATCATTCCACATCCAGTTGCTATCACGGTTTTCTGGCATATTTATAGAGAGATAGTAGCGAATTGCATCAACATCGAACTTTTTTATTATATCAGGGATCCATATTGCAAGATCCCTACTTTTTGAAAATTGCTCACCCTCCAACCTCAGATACTCATTGGCGGGTACATCGTAGGGCAATGCAAGGTTCTCATCATATCCCATGAGTATTGAGGGCCATATTATGGTATGAAATGGAATGTTATCCTTTGCGAGGAAATAATAGTGCCTTGCTTCCTTATTTTTCCACCATTCCTGCCATTTATCAGGCTCTTTTTGCTCATTCGCCCATTGAATACTAGCGGATAAATAACCTATAACAGCATCAAACCAGACATATATTCTCTTATCCTCAAAACCCTCAACAGGTACAGGAATTCCCCATTCTATATCTCTTGTTATTGCTCTATCCTTCAATCCATTTTTTATCCAATTTTCTGTGAATTTCTTTACATTTGCCCGCCAGTGATTTTTGTCTCTCATCCACAAAAGTAATTTTTCTTCAAACTTACTCAGTGCAAAAAACATATGTTTTGTTTTTTTAAGAACCGGAGTATTACCACACAGTTTACATCTTACATCCATTAAATCCTTAGGATCAAGAAGTTTACCGCACTCATCACACTGATCTCCTCTTGCATTTTTGTTTCCACAGTGTGGGCAGGTACCTTCTATGTATCTATCTGGTAGAAAACGCCTGCAATGTTCACAGTAAAAAGCCTCATCTTCTCTTGGATAAATATAGCCCTTATCATAAAGTGTTTTGAATATTTCCTGTACAATCCTTCTGTGGTTTTCTGCAGTTGTACGAGTAAAAAGATCAAAAGATATCCCAAGGGTTTTCATGTTCTCTGTATGCTCCCTGTGATACCTATTGACGATTTGCTTGGGAGATACACCTTCATTACTGGCTGTTATGGTTATTGGCGTGCCATGCTCATCGCTTCCAGATACCATAAGCACATCTTTTCCAGTCATTCTACAAAACCTAGCAAATATGTCTGCTGGTAAATAGCAACCTGCAAGGTGACCTAGATGCAAAGAACCGTTTGCATAGGGCCATGCTACTCCAATGAAAATCTTATCAGATGATACCATAGGGACGGAGATAATAGCATAATAAGATTTAAATATAGTGTGTGTTTTTCTATCTCTATCTAAAAAATAATGAAAAATAGCACTTCATAATATGATAGTCATCAGATTCAATTAATCATCTCTCACCAACATATGGATGTGAGAAAGGATTTACAGAGTGTCAGAGAGGCTATGGAGAGGTGCTATTTTTCAAGGAGGTATAAACATGGTAATGGATCCTTCAACTACAAAATACATGATTAGGGCGCATATAAAAGCTGATGGTATAGTTGAAAAACCAGATGTGGTAGGTGCCATATTTGGACAGACAGAAGGTTTACTCGGTGATGAGCTCGATCTGAGAGACTTGCAAAAATCTGCGCGTGTTGGACGAATAGAGGTAGAGATCAAAGCAGTAAACGGAAAAAGTGAGGGTACTATTCTTCTTCCAACTGCCTTGGATAAGGTGGAAACTGCTGTACTTGCTGCAGCACTTGAGAGCATAGATAGAGTTGGACCCTGCAAGGCAAAGATTACTGTGGAAGAGGTGGAGGATGTAAGAGTTGCAAGGAGAAAGAGAATCATAGAGCGTGCCAAAGAACTTCTTGCAGATATCATTGAAGAAGGTAAAATAGAAGGTGAAAGCCTATCTGAAAGCATAAGACAGGCAGTACAGATAGAGGAGATAACAACCTATGGACCGGATCATTGCCCAGCTGGACCAAATATAGATAAAAGCGATGCAATCATAGTTGTAGAGGGGCGAAGAGATGTTCTCAATCTTCTCAGACATGGAATTAAAAACGCAATAGCTGTAGAGGGAACGAGCATACCAAAAACCATAATAGATCTCTCTAAAGAGAAAGTAACTACCGCTTTTGTTGATGGAGACAGGGGAGGAGAGCTTATACTCAGAGAGCTTTTACAGGTGGCTGAGATAGATTTTGTTGCAAGAGCACCACAAACGAGAGAGGTAGAAGAACTCCCCTATAAACTCGTTATGAAAGCTTTGAAGAACAAGATACCTGCAGAACAGTATGCTGATATGTACAATATAGAACTGAAGAAAAAGGGAGAAACTCCTGCAGCAGAGACACAACCTGCCAAAAAACAGCAGCCACCACAGGTCAAGAAGGAAAAGGGAAATATTCTATCTCCAAAGCAGGAAAATTATAAGGCTATACTAAAAGAGATATCTGGAACACTGAAAGCAGTCTTGCTTGATAAGGAAGGAAAGGATGTAAAGAAGATTCCAGTAAGAGAGCTCACTGATGAGCTGAAAAAGGTAAATGGCATATCAGCTGTGGTATTTGATGGAGTCATAACCCAGCGTTTGCTTGATATTGCAAGTGATAAAGGAATAGGAACAATAGTGGGAATAAAACTTGGTAGCATAATCAAAAAGCCAGCATCAGTCAAGGTAATAACAAAGGATCAACTTCAGTAACGAAAGTTTATTAAAATCCATTTATATTGGGAGTGACCAAGGCAGTATCTCCTGTACCATAATGGCAAGATGTAGGGATGAACAATGCAAAAGGATGAGCTAATTCAACTACATACGCTTTTGTTACAGCTACGAACCTACTTTGAAGAGGTCTGCGGGAACGATGGACACGCTTTTGAGGAGTATGAAAGGCTAGCAGTGAATCCCTATCATGTATACAAATCCAAGAGAGAACATAAACTTGCAGTATTTACCCTTGGCAAGGGAATAGCACAGTTGCTCTCTCACAAAGGGTATCCTGGATTTGATAAGCTTTCCTCACGTCTTGATCAGATGGCAAAGCGATTTAGAGCATCAAGGGAAAAATAGCTTTACAGATGCTTTACCATCAAATACGCATCATCTCCACTTCTATAGAAATTCTTGACAATCTTTGAGATGGCAAATCCATTTTTCTTATAGAAAGAAACCGCCTTTTTATTGGAGGTATCTACCTCCAGTTCTATTATTCTTATTCCTTTTAGAGCCATGTTTCTGATAAATCTTCTGAGTAGAAGAGAACCTATGCCCTTATTTCTATGTTCTTTCTCAACTCCGAGCAACAGAATCTTTGCCCTATTTCCAATAGACATTACGCCTGCCAAAAAACCGATGATTTTATTGTTATCTTCAGCAATCAAAAAACCCTCTGGAAAAAATTCAAAAAGATTGATTATAAGCTGTGGATCATATCTCTCTGGAAAAGTCTCATAAATGAGCTTGGCTATTGGAAAAAAGTCATCTCTTTTGAAGTTTCTTATGGCGACCACAATAGAGTATAATGCGCTATCTTTAAGAAGGGTTCGATAATACCTACTTGGGGTCTTATGAATATAGATGATATAGTTGTTTCAAAGCTAATATTTGATCGTTTTGCAGAGAAATTTAAGGATAGCATGGAAGTAGATGTTGCCATAGCAGGTGCTGGACCAGCAGGTCTAACCGCAGCTAGATATCTTGCTAAAGCAGGCAAAAAGGTAGTTATATTTGAAAGGAAACTCTCTCCAGGTGGCGGAATGTGGGGAGGTGGAATGACCTTTCCTACCATCATAGTCCAGGAGCAATCAAAGGACGTTCTTGAAGAGACAGGCATTAGGATTAGAGATGAGGGTGAAGGCTATTACAGTGCAGATTCCATAGAATCGACCGTTAAACTATGTGCATCTGCAATAGATGCAGGTGCTACCCTTCTCAATGCAATATCTGTTGAGGATGTTCTTATAAAAGGGAAGAAAGTAAACGGTTTTGTAATAAACTGGAGTAGTATTGAAATTGCAGGTCTTCATGTTGATCCATTATCAGTAAGAGCCAGGTATTGTATAGATGCAACAGGTCACGCAGCAGAGGTATGTAGAATCGTACAAAGAAAGGTTGGAAAATTAAATACTCCAAGTGGAAAAATAGAGGAAGAAAAATCGATGTGTGCTGAGATAGGAGAACAAACAGTCGTTGAGAATACCGGAGAGGTTTATCCTGGTTTGTTTGTTACTGGAATGGCTGCAAATGCAGTATATGGAGCGCCAAGGATGGGACCAATATTCGGTGGTATGCTACTCTCTGGTAAGAAAGCTGCTGAGATGATACTCAAGAAACTATAGGTAGAATGAGAATAGGTAGATTAATAGTACTACTAGGGGTACGCATATAATTGTTGTCCAAGTAACCACTAGAGCTGTTGTCTTCTTATCAATTCCATATGGTACTAGGAACATGTTTGTACTAGTAATAGGTAGAATCGAGTTTATTATGGTAACTCCAAACCATGATAATGGAATAAATCCTAGCAGGTATAGGATTGCGAAGATGATTGTGATAACAATAGGAGTGATTATGACGGTTAGCAGGAATATGTGTCTAACCCATGTCCAGTGATCCTTGGAGGTTTTAGTGTTTAAACCAAGGAGTTTCTTCATCTCATCTTTTTTTAGATCAGATGGGTGAATACCCGCGCCTACATAGTACAAGGCGGCGGGTATCGTTATAGCCGAGTAAAACTTTAGTACTCTACCTAGGTCACCTAGGCTTGTTATCTCTACATTTAATGTGTTGTGGAGGAGAATACCTGCTATTACGAAGGCTATTAGATACCAAGGGTATAATCGGAGGAACCACGGGAGAACATGAGATACTTCATTAGAGGCTTTGGATTCCTTTTTATGCATATGGGATAAGATATAGGGTATAATCGCGAATAACACTATACCTACTAGACTCATATATAAACCAGCTGGTACTCTGAAAGCAGGGATTGCTAACATGGCACTTCCTATGAAAGCTGAGCTTCTCCCCTGATTGGTTAAAACGGTTTTAATATAATGACTTCTAGTTTTTCCTTTTAACCCCATCTTGGAGGCATTATGTTTAGCATAGTAATACGCTATGACGTACATTAGGAACAGGGTAGCGGATATGATTCCTACGAACTCTATCTGTTCAACTCCCAAGTCCATGCCAAGAAAAATTCTAAATAAGAGTACTGGAACGAAAAAGTAGAGTAGTATAAGTCCGATCTTCTTCATCAAAGCATCTATCTTACTTTTATCAGCAATTTTTGAGAAGAGAATAGTCAGAATGAAGCCAATGAGTATCCAAGGGAGGGTCCACATTCCTGAAATATATGGAAGAATTTCATCAAATATTTCAAACATTTTCTTCCTCTCAATCTAGAAAATCTCAACTCTCTCTTTCAATAACTCTTTTTGCTTTACCTGTACTTCTCGGTATACTCTGCGGCGGTACGATTTTTACAGGTATATGTAGATTTAATATAGAATATAATTCGTCCTCCGCTTTCTTCGCTAGGTCATCTAGATGTTTCTCCTTGTACCTCTCCTCAGTTGGTTCAACCTCTACAGATAATGAGGTTATGCTACCTTTTTTTGTTTTAATTATCTGGTAGTTGCCACTTAAACCATTGATATTTAATAGAGCAGATTCGATTTGCGATGGGAATACAATTACTCCTTTAACCTTCATCATATCATCACTTCTACCTTTTATTCTAGATTGTACAGGCAGTGTTCTGCCACATTCACAGGTTTCCTCATAATAAACTGCGAGATCTCTTGTTCTAAATCTTATAGCTGGAAACGCTTCTTTTGTTAACGTTGTAAATACAAGTTCTCCCTCTTCTCCTGGTTCCAAGGTTTCTCCTGTTTCAGGATCTATCATCTCAGGCAGAAAATGATCAGCATTTATATGTAGTTTTTTTTCTTTACATTCTGATACTACTCCAGGTCCTATAATCTCTG
>CAYUOG010000016.1:0-9357 GCA_964446335.1 uncultured Thermoplasmatales archaeon | reverse complement strand
ATCCCGGAGTTAAATGGCTACCATATGCACCTGACGTAGATATAAGGGACTACAACCAGTATGGCATCCTGAACAAGAAGTTTGTTTATCTCATAGGGACATAGATTATGAGATTCGCAGTATCTTACCAGCTCTTCTGCTGTTGGTAGATTCTCTTTCATCCATTCTACGGCGTTTCTCATAGTATCCTCATTTTTTATACCATTCCTGAAATATATACAACCCTTTCCTCTTCTTGCTTTCTTCTTTTCCTCAGCGCATAATCTGGCCAACTCATCGGCAGAACCTTTCTGCAATTCTGGATTGTTCTTTGCAAGCAAGCACATATGAGATCTTCCCTGCATACCAACAGCAAAAACATCTTTCATCTTCTCAGGAAAACGTTTTTTTATGGTTCTAATCTCAGCAATAACTTGCCTTTGCTGAGCATTTGTCCTTGTGGTGTAGAGAATCTTCTTATTATTCTCTAATGCAAATGGGAGTGTGGATGCAACTGCACATATTGTTTTGCCAGAACCTGTTCCAGATTCAAGTACTAAAGGATCTTTTGTTGATAGTGAGTTTTCAATATGTTGCATTATCTCAGTCTGATAATTCCTTGGCTCATATGGAAAAAGTTCCATCAAAAACTGCATGGCATAGGAGGTAAATAAGGGTTATTAGATTAGATTCTAACAAATTAAAAAATAAAAAGAGAGAAGATCAGTCCTCTGGGTATCCACCTATCTTAAGGCTTGGGTCTCCAAACAGAACCCATTCCTGAACAGTCTTTATGTGTCCTGCTCCGAAATCCTGCATGTTGAAGGTGTTTATGTAGCTGGTTATAGCCTGCTGATAGGCTAAGCCAAGTATGTCCATGCCATTTGTTCCATACTGTTTGAAGAATTCAATGGTTATCCATGCATCTCCACCACCAGTGGTAGCATCCTTGCCAGGCATGCCGTATCCAAGACCTGTGTTTCCTATTGAGGCAATTGCACCACCATGCGGATTCCTAACCAACCTCCAGCTGAGACATTCTGGTGCAGGTTTACCGAAGGTCCACATATATGGATGTGGTAACTTCTTGAAGAGATATGGGAATATATCGTAAAAGGCAGGTATCATAGATACATTGAACATGCTGTTATGACAACCACCCACTACAACAACTGGTAGTTTTTTACCATTTGAGAGGGAATCTATTGGAAATACGGGCCTTGAAACAAAAGGTGGCCATGGTTGTAGAGTCGTGACCTGTAAACCAATGAACTCAGAATACCTTCTGTTGCCAGGAACACCGGGGAAGTGGTTTGCCCATACATTTGGACTTCCATGTCCTGAAAAGAATACAAATCCAGCCCCTTCATCAAAGCTTTTTATAACATCATCCATCCCCGTCATCTTTCCATTGGAACCCCAGAGTATTTCCCTCTCGAAATCTTCTGGCATGTAATATAATGCACCACCACGGTAGAGAAGGGGTCTCTCTCCAGTAGCCCACTCTCCTTCATAGTACATCTCCGTATTATTTCTCCACTCTGAGAATATTGTATTGCCCTCACTGTCCTTTATCCACACATGGATGTTTGTGCAATTTCCATAGGGCTCCGGGTCATAGGATTTTCCTCGGATTGTCAAGATTCCATCTATATAGCTCACATTTGCCCATGGATTGAACTGATTGCAGTATGCCTCTGATTCACCTGGAGTGTATGTATAGTCATTGTATCCCAGGGTGTTTCCCGGAGATATTGAAACTATTTCTGCTATTGGTGGAGCAGGATATCCGTTTTGTAGGGCCGGATTGAGATGATCATCGTGGTTAAAGGTTAGATTTGTTGGCTTTGTTCTATCTAAGGTAAAATGGACAACGTCTTTTGGTCCCGATTTCCCATCCGGAGTAAAGCTCTGTGCATAGAGTGTATACTCTCCATTTGGTACACCAGTTGTATCCCACTCTATGTCTAAATCGTGCTGGTCAAGGAAACCATCGCCGCTTATCACTATCATTTTCTTGAACCAATCCTTGTTGTAGGTGTTTTTCTCATAGCCAATAATCTTGTTAACAACGGTTACAACCTCTCTGACATTTCTACATGGCAATCTGCCAACTAAGACATCTGGATACAGATCTATAGCGGTATCGTTTTCCACGCCAGGCTTTCCCCATGCAGCGATAATCCCATCATCGTTTGGATCCCAGCTTTCAAATTTACCTCCCTCTCCATATATGTCTGCATAGTAGAGATCAGTTAGACATCCTGGATCAAACACTTCTTCCTCATCACTACCTATATCAATCAGTGGATACTTTGGTTTATCATACAGGTTGTTATATCTGACCGGTAAATACCAAGCCTTTGAACCTTCATTTGCATTATCTCTTGGTTTTGCATATATCATGGATTTTAATCCGCCAACGAGTAAAACATATCTTATTCCATAGGTCTCGATGGCATTCTTTATTAAGTATTTTATCTGCTCGGGCTTGTCTCTGCCATTGTATTCTTTATAGATGTCCTCAGTCGTTTTCAAAAGAGTTTTTATTCCAATGCCGTTCTTATAATCAACAAACTTCTGCAAAGCTTTTCTAAATACCTTTGGAGCAATAATGACCATATCATATGAAGAGTTTTCAGGGAATGGCGAAACGTTGGCAGGTTCATAGGAAATTGTTACATTTGCTGTCTCTGCTATGTAGAGCATGTTGGCTGAAGGCGAATATTTTACAGGATGCCAGTGCACACTCACAAAGGTTACATGCTCAAAGTTTTTATTCAAACCAACGCCAACCCTGTAATAAAAATCATCTGCTGGATAGGGATCTGGAGATACTGATGTAGCCATCGGAACTACAAGACTTTCATTGTAGTTTGCTTCAAGATTAACGCTTACATTTTTAACTCCGAAGGGAAGCTCTACAACTCTTACAATCTCTGGTAATCTTGGTTTTCCCAAGCCAATTACAAATGTAGAGATATTGACAATCTCTACAGATAGCTGGCCATTTGGGTAGGATATCCTTATATCGCCTTTGTCAATACTCATAGTAAAATTCTGCTCTTCAATAGAAGCTGATGTGGTATTTACACCGAGTCCATAGATAGATGCTGTAAAACTGCTTAACAATAGCACGCCTACAATAAAAACTACCGTACTTTTCATATTATTCCCCCTTTAATAATTCTGAATATTAATTTTATACAAATATTTTTCTATTATTTTTTTGATGGATAAAAAGTACATTTATTACTGTCAACTGCTTAAATGAATTTGGATGATAAAGACTCCGCACGAATTAATAAGAGAAAAATTACAGTATTATGTACCTTCTTCTTTATTATATATTTTACCCAATAAATGGGAAAAAATAGGAAATGTTCTTATCATAAAAATCCCTCCAGCTCTTGAAAGATACAGGAGAGAAATAGCAGAGGTATATGCTAGCGTTTTGAGATGTAAAAGCGTTCTTGAGGATTTGGGAGGCATTAAAGGGGAAAAGAGAGAGCCAAATGTAAGGCTTATTTATGGTAATTCAAACACTGAAACCATACATGTAGAGAATGGCATACGGTACAAATTAGATCCCTCAAAGATTATGTTTTCATCTGGCAACATGGAGGAACGTATAAGGATGGCAACCATTAAAGCGAAGGATGAGGTTGTTGTGGATATGTTTGCAGGCATAGGATATTTTTCACTTCCTCTGGCAGTTTATGGCTCACCAAAAAAAGTATATGCGATTGAGATAAATCCAGTTGCCTACAGATATTTACGCGAAAATATAACACTTAACAATGTAAATGCCATAGTAGAGCCATTGCTTGGAGATAATAAAAAAGCTACACCAAAGGGTGTTGCAGATAGAGTAATTATGGGCTATCTGCATGAAACTCACAACTATCTTCCAGTGGCTCTAGAATCGCTTAAAGGCTCTGGAGTTATACACTATCATGAGATATGCCCAAACGAGCTTTTAAAAACAAGACCGTTACAGATGGTTAGGAATGCTACAGAAAATCTTGGTTTTCGTATCATTGATTTCAAGAGAAGGATAGTTAAATCCTATGCTCCTGGTGTAAGTCATATAGTGCTTGATGTTAAAGTCGGGAGGATATAATGCATATAAGGTTACTGACCTATCATGTGAATCAGGATGATCCAAAGAAATGTACAGCGAGGAAATTGAAGAGGTTTGGACTTGCAGATATTACGCACAATATTAGAGATATCCCGTACAGCTCTATAGTTCTTAATCCTCTCGCCAAAACCGTTTTTGCACCTGAAGATAGAACATATGCAGAGAAGGGAGGTATTGTGGCTGTTGACTGCTCTTGGAGCAAGGTTGATGAGGTGTTTTCAAGATTAAAGAGATTCAGAAACCATAGAGCATTACCCTTCCTTGTTCCGGTTAATCCTGTAAACTATGGGAGACCTTTTCAGCTTACTACTATTGAGGCTTTTATGGCATCTTTATATATTATTGGTGAGGAAGAACAGGCTAGAAAACTAGAGGGTTTGTATAAGTGGAGTCAGCATTTTATAGATACAAACGAGAAATATCTAAGTATGTATAAAAACTCGACAAGAGAGGAGATACTGGAGATCATGAGACGAATTTAATCTATCCACTCTACATCAAGCACGTTTTTCCAGTTAGGATGGTCCTGCTTCCATTTTTCAACCACTTCTTTTGATATACACTTCTTACATAAA
This sequence comes from uncultured Thermoplasmatales archaeon, assembly GCA_964446335.1. Taxonomy (GTDB): domain Archaea; phylum Thermoplasmatota; class E2; order DHVEG-1; family B18-G2; genus CAYUOG01. Next base: position 4,659 of record CAYUOG010000016.1, on the reverse strand, counting down.
CCAAGGATGCTGAAATAACAAGAGGAACAAACCTTTCTATGACATTTTATGCACACAAACTTGGCGTCTCTCTTCCCACAGATTTCGCATTTGCCCATTGGCTCTATCTTCTTTTCATTAGCTTTTTCAATTACCTTTGTAAGCTCTCCTTTCTTCTCCGTTTCCTTTATCCAAAGTTCTAGCTCCTTGTTCATCTTAGCAACCGATTTAATCCTCTCTATCCGATTCTTCATCTTCTCCACATCAAAAACCACATTAAAAGCTCTTTTGTCTGAATCTTTTGTGAATCATATTTGCCGTTATATGAAGGGCAGGAGTAACTATGAGTACCACCAAAATATGCCATGGAGTAAAGTTCTTTATGAACCAGTTATAGGACAAGAAACCCAGGAAATGTAAAAAGGTACTGGTAATAAAAACCAAACATAGTGCCCCAACAATGAAATCAAGCTGATCAAAAAGAACCCAATCTTCTCCCCTCTTCTTACCGATTCTGCGTTTAAAAAAACTCTCGACGATATCTCCCAGTAGTGCACCCATGCCTATGGAAATAACAATGGGAATCATCAAGGGAAATCCCTCAAAATAATCTAGACCTATTATATTCAAGCCATTTTCTGTCAGATACTTTGCTGCTACAGCTTGAGAGAATCCCACTATAGTACCAAGAAGAGAACCAAAGAACAATCCACGCCACGTCTTTCCATCGCCAAGAATCCTTCTACCATCCTTCCATTTTTTGCCAAAATCAATAGGTAAACCTCCACCTACAAGTACTGCACAGCCATTCGCTGCATAGGCAGGCAGAATGAGCCACATTGCCTGAGCAATGATTTCGTAATGCACAGCAGGTAATGAAAAAACACTTTAAAAACAGTTTACTTTCTTTTCTCTATCTTCATACCTCTATATACAAACTTGTTTGACCTTCTCATTATGCTCTTAAGTGCTGGTAGAGAGAGTTTGAAATGTTCTGCGACAGTACTGCCCGATTTACCTTCGTCTCCTATAAACTTCTCTATCTCGTCCTCTAACTTCTTAAACTCTTTATCGTCCAAGGACACTATTCTAAATATCTCGCTCATCTCGGTTATTGGACAGGAGATGTTTATGTTGAATGTTGAGTAATATGCCCTATACATCTTCTGTGGTCTACCGTCTATCCCCTGCTCCGGTGTAGTCCATTTTGTTTCTACAAGGTTTATCTTCTCAAAGAACTCTAGTGCCTCTCTGCCCTCTTCACCATATTTGTCTGTTATTTCACTAACAAGCCTCCAGTCTTCTGATATTTCATCAAAAACGTTTTTCTTTACCTCACTATCAAATGCCCTAAGCACAGGAACCATATCTATAGAACTGTTGATTACTTTTGTTCTCATACTATCATATCCTAATAATACTCAAGCTTTATAAAAATATGGGATGCCTCAAGATTTTATTTTTCGTCTTTCCCTCCTTTTTAGTGTAAGCGGAAGAAACCTATCGGTTACACGCCAGTAAAGAAGAGCTCCGTAAAGAGGAACAACTCCACCTATGTATGATGCAAAAGGTTCCTTAATAAATAGCAAACCAAATTCCAAGCCCGCTATAGGAATACCTGCCAAGATCGCTAACACCAAATACCTCCATTTTTTCCTTTCATCGATAGAGGCTACTCCATATCCAAGCATACAACCAGTTGCACCGTGGAAAAGCACTACACCAATGCCAAAAAGGAGAGAGATTATTAAAAAAAGAACATCTGTGCCCATTGCTGTTGTTATCATTAGTGTAGAAAGTGGTACAAATATGGCTCCAAAACCAAGACCAATGGATAGCCCATAGAACGGCGAATCTCTCTTCTTTTGAAATGTCTTCAAGTTCATTATCATAAGTTTTGAAAATTGTTCAACCGCAGGAAAGAGAATTATATAAAGCAGACCCACATCAGAGGTAACAAATTCTAACACAATTATCACAAAACCCATTGCTATTCCTGCAAGAAAGGAAAGAAAGAGCTTTCTCTCTGAAAAATGCCCTTCGTATCGTCTGAGAGAATACCAAAGTATGATCAATGTTACTATAATGCCAGCAAATACTACGCCTGTTGGTAGAGAGTTCATGATTAGATGAATAAAAGAGAAGTTAAATAAGATTCTTATTGGTTAGCAAAAACAATTTAATACCAAGATCGTTTATTGCTTGGAGAGAAAAATGTTGAGGACACCTGTTATTGTGGTTAACGTCAAAACCTATGCTGAGGCAACTGGAGATAAGGCTTTGGAGTTAGCTAAACTCATGGACGAGGTTGCAAATGAGACAGGTGTTAGTATGGCTGTTGCTGTTCAAGCAAGCGATATTTACATGGTTTCTCAGGCTGTTTCTATACCCGTCTTTGCTGAGCACATTGACCCAATTAAACCAGGGAGTCACACGGGTTGGACATTACCAGAGGGGGTAAAATATGCTGGAGCAGTTGGTACACTTATAAATCATAGTGAACATAGACTTCAGCTAGCAGATATTGATTTATGCATAACAAGGGCGAAGGAGTTGGATCTAGATCAGATTGTTTGCAGCAACAACATTGCAACCTCTAAAGCCATTGCTGCTTTGAACCCAAATTTTGTTGCTGTTGAACCACCTGAACTCATAGGTGGAGATATCTCAGTTACAAAGGCAAATCCAGAGATTGTCAGTGGAACGGTTGAGGCAGTTAGGGACATAAATAAAGATATCAAGATTCTCTGTGGAGCAGGCGTGAAAAATGGCAACGATGTAAAGAAAGCACTTGAGCTAGGAGCAGACGGGGTTTTGCTTGCAAGTGGAGTTGTAAAATCTGAAGATAAGAAAAAAGTCCTTTTGGATCTTGCAGGTGGTATCTAATCATCAATTAAATCCTTTATTGCTTGCTCGTAGCTTTCATTTTTAAAAACAAAATTTCCAGCCACTAACACATCAGCACCTGCCTTTTTTGCAATTTTTCCGTTTTCTTTGTTAACACCACCATCTACCTCAATTAGGGTTTTATAACTGTTTTTGTCAATCTGTTTTCTCAGCCACTCTATCTTTTGTACAACGTCTGGTATAAACTTTTGACCGCTGAATCCTGGATTTACGGACATAACAAGAACGAGATCCACATGAGAAATCAAATCTTTTATTCTATCTATCGGTGTTGGAGGGTTCAAGGAAATTCCTGCCTTGCACCCTACATTCTTTATCATCTCGATAGTCCTCATTGGATCAGCATTCGATTCTATATGGAATGTTATTCCATCTGCCCCAGCATCAGCAAAGGATTTTACATATTTGTCAGGATTTTCTATCATAAGATGTACATCAAAGAACATATCCGTTAATTTTCGTATAGATCTCACAACAGGAGGACCTATGGTTATATTTGGGACAAAATGCCCATCCATCACATCTATATGTAGCCATTCTGCCCCTGCTTTTTCTACAGATTTTATTTCCTCTCCAAGTTTTGAAAAATCTGCAGATAGTATAGAAGGAGCTGTTATGATCATCACTAAAACGAAACAATCTACTGCTTATAAATGTAGAGATTTTACAACCAAAGATGGTGACAAAGCCATTTTTCCTTCTTTTGTTCTCTATTCCTTCTTTACATTCAGAGTTTCTTTGTACATCTGTTTTATATTGCTTTTTGGAGTATAGATAAACCCTTGAGTAAAGGATTTCTCGACAGATTCACTATCACTTTTTTATAGAGGAATTGTATTTACTTTCTCTGCGGTGGGCTCGTAGCTTAGATTGGTTGGAGCACCCGGCTGATAAAAGCCTCTTTAAAAAAGCAGCTTTACCCGTAAAAGGCTTGCAGAAACCGGGAGGTCGAGAGTTCAAATCTCTCCGAGCCCACTATTCTTATTCTACCTTCATCACTGTATATATTCCCTCTCCCTCTTCTTCCTCTGAGATTTCGAGCTTTATGTCTTTTATTATCTTGTGAGAGGAGAAAACAAAATAGTCAAAGAGGATAGCAAGGGTTATACCAAATATCCATGAAAAAAGTACAGCCATTGGTGATTTAGAAACAATATGTGCCATTACCCCACTCCAAATAATGCATATTCCAGAGACAACCAATGCTGCAAGAAAAATTCTAAGATTTAGCGAAAATTCAACATTCTTAATGTGTAGATTATTTTTATCCATCCATAATTTATAACGAAAATCAAGATTTATATTTTTTCCTTTATTCTCGCCATCGATAACCGCACTTTGTACACGTATATATTTTTGTTTCAGGTTCATCTGCAGCCCTGGTTTGCCTCAGTATCCAGTAGGCTTCAGTATTGCCACATTTTGGGCACACTACCTCAGTCTTTGGGAGTACCTCGGTTTTTTCATCGAGCACAGGGATGTCTCTTTCCTTTCTTTTTATGGAGACGATTCTACTATCTTTCTTTTCTCTTTTTACCTTATATCCACACTTTTTGCAAACATACTCATCTTCAATAGGTATCATGAGCGATTTACATTTTGGGCATATCATGTCTTTTCCTCCTTTTGTAGTCCTTAATAATTACTCTATGATCAAATGCAAGTTTTGGAAGTTTGTCTAGAGGAAAGTATCGAGCATCGCTTGCATCATCTCCTCCTATTAAACTACCGCCAGTGGGTTTCAATATGAAAACAATAGATATGGTGTGCCCT
>CAYUOG010000015.1:0-9522 GCA_964446335.1 uncultured Thermoplasmatales archaeon | reverse complement strand
ATGCACCATGGTTAACAGTTTTGTTAACTATGGTGTATGTAATTGAGAATATAAAGGTTGTCCCATTTAGTAATGCATAGAAACGGCTATTCCAGCATTTTCACTTTTATCTTTTCATCGATTTCTATCAATGCACCTTTACCTTGTTTTCCCACAGAACAGTTGACAACGACAGTTTCTCCAAGTTTTGAGAATCCAGGGTTCTCATGAATATGTCCACAGAGATGTAGTTTTGGTTTATATTTCTCAACAACTTCTCTTATCCATCTACTACCAGCATGCATACCAAGAAATGCAGAATCCTGTACACCATAAGGTGGAACATGTGTTACAAGTATACAGTTTTCTTCTATAATCTCATGTAATTTTTCTTTAACATCATCTTCAGAAACAGGTGGTTGTCTGCAGATATGAAAGGGCATAGTATCTGAGCCGCCTATACCAACAAAAGTTTGTCCATTTTTCTTTACTTTTTTGAGATGGAGATTTGTGGCTTTGCTTTTATCAATATACTCAAATACATCCATCGTATCCATGTTGCCTGGTATTGCCATTGCATCAATAGGTATCTGGTCAAGCAGTATCTTTGCAAGCTCACCTGGACCAAGATGAGTTATGTCACCGCAAACTATTGCCAAATCGGGAGAATGTTCTTCTATAGCTTCAATAAATTGATTCATCCGATACTGGCTCCCGTGGATATCTGCAGTAGCTAATATCTGCATGGTCAAAGATGATAGATAATTCATTCAAATCTCTTTCCATCACATATAAAACAGCGAAGCCAATACCATTTCTATGAATCGATTTCCCAACTACTTCGCAGATGCAGAAGCAGGTTTTAAGGAATCAGACTACGTGATATTTGGTGTGCCATATGATAAAACTTCATCCTTTCGATACGGAGCAAGAAAAGCACCTTTCGAGATAAGACAGGCGAGCTGGAATTTTGAGAGCTTTCATATCGATACAAAGACCGATTTGACCAAGATAAAAGTACATGATTATGGAGATGTTGATGTCTCTGATATGGAATCTGCAGAGATGGTAAGGTTGGTAGAGGATTTTACTATAAAGATTATCAAAGAAAACAAAATTCCCATAGCAATTGGTGGAGAGCACTCCATAACATCGGGCATTATCAGTGCCCTATCTAAAAACTACTGTAATCTGAATGTTGTTTTTTTGGATGCTCATCTAGATTTCAGAGATAGCTATGAGGGAAACAAATTCAACCACGCATGTTCTCTAAGAAGAGTTGCTGATGTTGTTGGAATAGAAAACGTTGCTAATCTTGGCATAAGATCTGCAGAAAGAGAAGAGTATGAAAGTGCCTTGGAAAAGAAATTATATTTTGTAGAATCTCAGACCATTCGATCCAAAGGTGTAAGTGCAGTCATAAATGAAATCAAGAAAAGACTCAGCAACAATCTCTACCTATCACTGGATTTTGATGTTATTGATCCTTCTTTTGCTCCTGCAGTAAGTACACCAGAACCCTTTGGATTAACTCCTTATGAAGTTCTTGAGCTTATAAGACACCTTGCATCCAGAATTGTTGGTTTTGATATTGTAGAGGTCTGTCCACCTTATGACAATGGAGAGACCTCACTCCTTGCAGCAAAGATGATAAGACTTGCAGTAGATGAATTCTGGAGAAGTAAACGCTTAAGTTAATATAGAAGATTGTTGTTTAGCTTCCGTATGAAATTTGAGAAAAGTGGAATAACGGCGCTGGTTGCTCTTGTAGTAATAGTAGCGGCTGTAACAGGTACCTTTCTCTATCTAAAATATGTGCAAACCCCAGAGAAGGTAGTGGAAGAGGGAGACTGTGTTGTTGTTAACTATATTGGAAAATATGCTTCCAATGGTACTGTTTTTGATACGTCTTATGAAAGTGTAGCCAAAGAGAATGGAATATATGATGCAAATAGAACATATCAACCTTTAAAGATCTTTGTTAATCCACATAGGAATCTACCTACTCCTAAAGGTTATGAGAATTATACTTCTTCTATGATACAAGGCTTTTTAGAGGCACTTATTGGGATGAAAAAAGGTGAGAATAAAACCGTTTCTATCCCACCAGAGAAGGCTTATGGTACGTGGAATGTTAGTCTTGCTGAGCAATATGGATTAAGCCCCTACCCAATAGATTATGTTGTTAATGATACTCAGATTATAGATAAAAATGCATTTACTAGTTATTTTCCACAGGTTAATCTAACAGTAAACAATAGCTTTGATTATGGATCAAGAGCTTTTGGTGTTAACGATACACTATATGCAACTATAACAAACATCAGTGACACAAATATAACTTTTCGTTTGTTACCACAAAATGGAACAACATTCCAAATACCTTTATTCAACTGGACGGAGGTTATATTGGTTAAAAACAGCACTCATTTTACATTACATACAATAGTCGATAAAGGATATACAACCAGTATAAATCTAATATATGGTTTTCTGCATATAAAAGTAGTAGATAAAAATGAAACCCATTTGAAATTAGCTATGAATGCAGAAGCTCCATCTATAAAATTTGTAAATCAAACATTAGAGTTTACTTTAGAGGTCGTTGATATTTATAAAACATCTTTAGAGGATTGAAGTTGGGTTTTTATCTTTTCCTCTAATATATCTAGAAATCTCTCTTCTTCTCCTTTTGGAATGGTTGCTCCTGCAGCTATATCATGACCGCCACCTATACCTCCAACCTTTTCTGCAGCTTCATGAAGGGCTGAAGAGAGATTTAACCCTTTTTCAACAAGTCTTTTTGTTCCCCTTGCAGATACTTTTATTTTACCATCATCTGTTACTGCAAATCCTATCATCGGCAAATCTGCATTGACCTCTTCGCCATTCAAAAGCATTCCTGTAATAATACCAACTATCGTATCTCTTATGCCTTCTCCTGCATGGAAATACTGAAGATACTTTCTTCTTACTATTCCTTCATCTCTGGCAAATTGTATTCCCTCAATTAGGTTATGGCGATGGCTCTGAAGCATCGTTCTTGCCTTTTTCAACCATTTGTCTCTATCTCCAAGACAAACATTAAGCCCGATCTCTGGTTGCCCATATCTTGCTGTGGAGTTAAGCAGTGTTGCAAACTCTTTCGCATCATGAAGCTCTGTACCAATTTTCTCATTGGTCAATATGTAAATTTCTCCTATAAGTCGCTTGGCAAGTTTGTTACCAAATCCTTTTTTGATAAGCATCTTTGTTATCTTTGACAGTATCTTCCTTTTTTCATCTTTACTTAAATCAATCCATCTCCTCCAAGAGTCTCCATCCTTGAGAGGTATTCCTGCATCCAAAAGGAAGGATATTGCTCCGTCCTCTCTCCCAGTCACTCCGGGGATTATCGGATCTGTGGCGTATTGCAAAAGTTTATGCAATGGTCTCGTCTCCCTACCAAAATACTGCACATCCATTTCCCAGCCGATTACTCCAGCCTTTTTTCCATCTTTTAGTATCTCTCTATTTATACCAACAAGTTTGCAATGCTTTCTATCCTGCAGATCACCACATGCTCCTACTATCGCAAGCGATGAGAGGTCAATATTTTTATTATCAAGCGCCTTTGCAACCATATATGTAGTACCTGCACCGCTGATTGCAATGCTGCCATCAAGCCCAAACAGATGCGGATTCAAATGAAAGGGTGCATCTTTGCCTGAATCGCATTGATGATGGTCTGTAACTACTCTAGGTATGGAATTGTTTTCTAGATTGCTACCCAGATCAGTAAACCACACTAAGTCAGGGTCTCTGTCGAGTATTTCCTCTACAACATTTTCGTCCAGATGTTTCACAAATTTAATCGAGAAATCCTTTCCTGCTCTCTCGAGGGTTTTGCTCGCTATTGCTCCAGCTGCAACCCCATCTGCATCTATGTGAGTAACAATAAGAACTTCCCTGGATTTTGATATAATTGAAGCTATCTGCTTTGCTCTCTCTAACAATAGTGCACCCATTTAAAGAATAGAAAAGGGTATGATTAGTCTTTTGGTTTATCTACGTTGAATAGTTTGCACTTTTTATCTACATCTGCCTGAATCTTATCAATTATATCCTGCCTTTTCTCAGGTTTGAATAGATGTCTGAATCTTCCCTGTGTTTTCAGATATTCCTCTACGGGCTTCCTCTTGACAAGCTGTTTTGTAACTATCGGTTTCAGAGGATTCTCATCAGTTATTTCATATAGAACAAATATGCCTGTTTCCACTGCAAGTTTTGCCAGCTCAACAGTCTGTTCTGTTCCATATCTCCATCCTGTAGGACATGGTGCAAATACATGGAGAAATGTTGGACCGTCTACCTCAAGTGCTTTCTTTACCTTTTTCTTCAGATCTGCTGGATAACCTATACTTGCAGTTGCTACATAAGGAATATCGTGCGCAGCAGCTATCATTGCTATGGGTTTTTTCCTTCTCATTTTACCAGGTATAACCTTACCTGCAGGTGATGTAGTCGTTGCAGCCCCAAATGGAGTTGCAGAGGATCGCTGTATGCCTGTATTCATGTAAGCTTCATTATCGTAGCACACGTAGAGGACATTATGCCCTCTTTCGAGCATACCTGATAGAGCCTGCATTCCTATATCGAATGTACCGCCATCTCCAGCCAATGCAATAATGTTTGGTTTTTTATCTTTGGATATTGCACCTTTAGCACGTAAAGCCTTATATGCCGCCTCTACACCACTTGCCGCTGCTGCGGCATTCTCAAAGGCAACATGCAACCATGGCACCTTCCAGGCAGTGTATGGATGCGGCGTAGTTGTAACTTCCATACAGCCCGTTGCTTCAACTACTATTGTATTTGGACCAGATGCTTCTAAAATCTGCCTTATTGCTATCGCAGGTCCACATCCAGCACAAGCTCTATGGCCAGGGGCAAGCAAGGATTCTGGATTGCTCATGATATCAACTCCTTGTTAAGACCTATCCATACAGGCCGTTCTATTCTTTTACCGTCTCTTGCATCCTCGCAAATTTTGACGATTTCTTCTATATTATCTATCACTATGTCCCTGCCTCCAAGACCAACTATAAAATCTATCAGAATCGGTCTTTCCTTTTCGTTGATAATTGCACCAGAAAGATCAGCATAAACTGCTCCACCATAACCCATTGATATATTCTTCTCTAAGATTCCAACAACTTTTGCATTCTTTATGATTGAATTGATCTCTTCAAATGGGAAGGGTCTCAGTACTGTAAGTTTTGCGACACCAACCTTTTTACCCTTCTTTCTCATTTCATCTACCGCTTCTTTTGTAGTGCCACTTACAGAACCCATTGTTAGAAGCACTATCTCTGCATCCTCTGTCTTATACGCCTCTACTTTCTGATACTTTCTCCCAAATTTCTTTTCAAATTCCTTGAAAACCTCATCGATTACCTTATTCGCTTCTTTCATTGCAAGATGTTGCATGTATCTAAGTTCCTTATAAACCTCAGGTACTCCAAAGGGTCCAAGAGTCCAAGGATCATCAGGATCAAGCTTTACATGAGTTGGTTTATATGGTGGTAAAAATTCATCTACTTCTTTCTGATCAGGCACATCTACGGGTTCAAAGGTATGGGTACATATGAAAGCATCTATACAAGTCATAGCTGGTAATAGAACCCTTGGATCCTCTGCCACTTTAAAAGACATAAGCATAAGATCTAATGCTTCCTGGTTGTTTTCTCCATAGAACTGTATCCATCCAGCATCCTTTGCCGATATAGAATCCTGCTGATCATTCCATATGTTTATTGGAGCGGATAGTGCCCTATTTGCATTGTAAAGTACTATTGGTAATCTCATTCCGCTTGCTATAAAGAGAATTTCGTGCATCAATTCTAAACCTTGAGAGGATGTAGCTGTACATACCCTTGCTCCTACTGCTGCAGCACCCACGCATGCAGACATAGCAGAGTGTTCACTTTCTACAGGCAGAAATTGTGTGTATGGCAACTCTCCGTCTGCCACATATTCCGACATCTTTTCTGGGAAATCTGTTGAGGGAGTTATAGGATAGGCAGCCACCACATCAGGTTTTGCAAGCTTTGCAGCAATTGCTGCAGCCACATTTCCTTTAACAATTTGCATCATGTTATCTACTTCTCCTCAAATATCATTTCTATTGCCTTTGTTGGACATTCATTCGCACATATTCCACATCCTTTACAATATTCGTAGTCAACTATTGGCGGTTTTCCTTTCTCGGTTTTTTCCAAGGCAGCATCTGGACAGAAACCAACGCACAACCAGCAACTTATGCACTTCTTTGGATCTATCACAGGTTTGAAAGTTCTCCATCCGCCTGTTTTATAATCCATGCTTGAAGCGGGAGTCTTAATTGCCCCTCCTATCTCCAGTTTCATCCTGTATACACCTCCGTTTTATGATAAGCCTCCTCCGTTGCTTTTACATTCTCCTCTGTTTTTACCGGTGCCTTCTCTTCCACTGCTTTAAGAACATGTTCAATAGCCACAAAACCCTCTGCTTTAAGAACCTCTGTAGCCTTTGCATAGGCACCAAGAATTGAAGTATTTACTATCGGTGCAGTCTTTGAACCAAGACCATGTTCTATGGCTATGTCAGTTGCATCAACTGTAGCAGCTGGAACATCAAAGGAGTATTCGCTTGCCTTCTTTTTTGTGTTAATTAGTATAAACCCGTCCTTTTTCAGCCCACTTGTAACTTCAACCACGTCAATCAAAGAAGGATCTAATACAATAACTGCATCTGGCTCATACACCTGACTCTTCATTCGTATTCGGTTGCTATCAATCCTTGTAAATGCCATAACTGGTGCCCCTCTACGCTCAACGCCAAAGAATGGAAACGATTGAGTATATTTTCCTGCCTTGAACGCTGCTACAGCAAGTATATTAGCGGCAGTAACTGCTCCCTGTCCACCTCTTCCATGAAATCTTACCTCATACATGATAACGCCTCTCTATTTCATAGAGCAGTGGTAGTATAAACAAGCAATACATAAAATTTTGGCTTTGAGAATCGATGATAGATTATAGGTTGACAAGGACATAGGCGTATCTTTTTAATATGCCTTCTTATTACCATTAAGCCGTTGTTCTAAGGTGAAAGTATGATAAAGCAACCTCCACAGCAATACAAACCCGCGGTCATCGAAAAAGAAATCCAGCAGTTTTGGGAAGAAAACAACATCTTTTTCAAATCCATGGAAAATAGAAAGGGAAACAAACCCTTTGTCTTCCTAGAAGGTCCTCCAACCGCCAATGGTTCACCTCATCCAGGACATGTACTTACTAGAGTTATGAAGGATACAATACTAAGATACATGACAATGAATGGCTACTATGTCGCCAGGAAGGCAGGATGGGATACTCATGGTTTGCCTGTGGAAATAGAGGTTGAAAAAAAATTGGGATTGGAAACTAAGCAAGATATTGAGAGATATGGAGCAGAGAAGTTTAATGAGGAGTGTAAAAAAAGCACATTCAAGTATGAAAACGAATGGGTTGAGATGACAAAACGCATAGGTTTCTGGATCGACATGGATAATCCCTACATAACTCTTGAGAATGATTACATCGAATCTGTATGGTGGTCTTTGAAGCAAATATGGGAAAAGAAACTCCTATACAAAGGACATAAGGTTGTTCCCTATTGTCCAAGGTGTGGAACTGCTTTATCTGCCCACGAGGTTGCCCAAGGATATAGAGAAGTTAAGGAGCCCTCCATATTTGTAAAATTCAAGATTAAAGGGGAAGATGGCTATTTCCTTGCATGGACGACGACTCCATGGACTTTACTTTCAAACGTTGCCCTTGCCGTACATCCAAATGAAGCATATCTGAAGATAAAGTATGACAATGACATTCTAATTCTCGCTGAAGAGCGTGCTGCTGTGCTTCTCAAAGGAAAGGAGTATGAGGTTATCGATCGCTTTATGGGTAGAGAGCTGGAAAGAAAGGAATACGAACCATTATTCACCTATGATATTCCAGATAAACCTGCATGGTATGTTATATGTGCAGATTTTGTAACTATGGATGAAGGTACTGGGATAGTTCATATTGCCCCAGCCTTTGGTGAGGAAGACTATGAAGCTGGAAAGAAGTATGATCTACCAGTTATACAACTTGTTAAAAAAGACGGTACCTTCGATGATAGAGTGGCTCCATGGAAAGGGCTGTTTGTTAAGGATGCCGACCCAAAGATTATTGAACATCTGAAGGAAAGAAATCTGCTGGCCGGAGTTAGAGAGTATACGCACGATTATCCCTTCTGCTGGAGGTGCGAGTCGCCTCTTCTTTACTATGCTATGGAATCTTGGTTTATTGCAATGTCAAAGCGCAGAGAGAATCTAATAAAGAATAATGAGCAAGTAGAGTGGTATCCTGGACATATAAAGCACGGTCGTTTTGGCGATTTTATCTCAGAAGCTAAAGATTGGGCATTATCAAGAGACAGATACTGGGGAACGCCTCTTCCAATATGGACATGTACAAAATGCGGTCATCAGATTTGCGTAGGTAGTGTGGAGGAGCTAAAAAGGTTAAGTACAAACTTTTCTGAACCATATGATCTACATAAGCCCTATGTTGATCGGCTTGATGTGAGATGCCCCAAATGTGGAGCGCCTATGAAAAGAGAGAGTGAAGTTATAGACTGCTGGTACGATTCTGGCTCTGCCCCCTTTGCGCAGTGGCATTATCCTGTAGAAAACAAGGATGTTTTTGAGAAAAATTTCCCTGTCGATTTCATATGCGAGGCATTGGATCAGACCCGAGGGTGGTTTTATTCTCTCCTAGCCATATCTACCCTTTTGTTTGATAAACCAGCATATAAAAAAGTTCTTACTCTTGGATTGGTGCTTGATAAAGACGGGCAAAAGATGAGTAAGAGTAAAAGGAACTATGTGGATCCAGCCACAATACTTGATAATGAAGGTGCAGATGCGCTGAGATGGTATCTGCTTTCAACCAATGCTCCATGGATGCCCATAAGGTTTTATGAAGATGCAGTTAAAGAAACCCTCGGTGGATTCATACTTACTCTCTGGAATTCCTACAAATTCTTTGCAACCTATGCAAACTTAGATAAATTTGATCCGGCAGAACACAAAATAGGGAGGGATGAAAGGCCACCCATAGATCGATGGATTCTCAGTAAGCTCCAAAGTGTTATAGATGATGTCAGAAAGAATGTAAAGAAATTTGAGATGCACAAGGCTACGAGAGCAATAGAGAACTTTGTTATTGAAGATCTTAGCAATTGGTACATTCGTAGATCAAGAAAGCGTTTATGGACTGAAGAGATGACTAAGGATAAGGTAGCCTGTTACTCTACAATGTATGATGTCTTTGTCACTCTATCTAAACTCATCGCACCCTTCATTCCTTTTCTGTCTGAGAACATCTATCAATCCATAAAAACTCAGAATATGCCCGAGAGCGTTCATCTATGTGATTATCCAGAGGTAGATAACAATATTATAGATGAGAAACTCGAAGATGTAATGGATAGAGT
>CAYUOG010000014.1:0-9597 GCA_964446335.1 uncultured Thermoplasmatales archaeon | reverse complement strand
TCACTTGCTGTTGCTAAAAAGATAAAAGAACTTTATCCTGATAAAAAGATCGTTTTTGGTGGCAGTAGAACCACAGGTGAACTTGGCAGAAATACACTCAGAGTTTTTCCATACATTGATTTTGTTGTTTCAGGTGAGGGAGAGGAGGCGCTGTATAGATTAGCCCTTCAACCAGTTGACTATAGCCAGGTTCCCAACCTGATCTATAGGAGAGATGGGAAGGTTGTTTTCAGTGGCACTACTAGTCAGGCAGATTTAAATCTTCTCCCTATACCATTATATGACGATTTTTATAGAGAGTTGGAGTTTGTCTCTACTACAATAAGAGAGTTCTTTTCCTATCAAGGTAGGTTGCCTGTTGAAATATCCCGTGGATGCTGGTGGAATAAATGCACCTTTTGTAACCTTAACATCCAGTACAAGGGTTATAGAGAGAAAAGTGCAGATAAAATTGTTGAAGAGATTGATTTTTTGTCAGATAGATACGAAATCCTTAGTTTTCATATAGTAAGTAATAACCTTCTGTTGAAGAACATGAGGATTCTCTGCAGGAGGTTAATAGAGCTTGGTAAGGATTTTTCTTTCTTTGCTGAAGCTAGAGCTGATCGCTTAAAATCTTCTGATTATGCTCTTTTAAAGAAGGCTGGATTCAATGTAATTCAAACCGGCATAGAATCATTCAGTAGCAGTTATTTAAAAAAGATGAACAAAGGTGTTGATGTTATAGACAATATTGCTGCTCTCAAGTTTTGCATGGAAAATGGCATAACCAATGAGTATAATCTAATAGTTGACTATCCAAACGAAGAGATCATAGATTTTGAGGAGACTAAGAAGAATGCAGAGATTATCATGGATTATATTGATCCACCTAATCTCTGCAATTTAAGGGTTTTATATGGTAGTCCTATATACCTTAACAGGGGGCAGTTTGGCATTGAGGATTTGGATTTCTTTGGGATAGATAAGGTGATGTTTCCGAAGGAGATACTTGAAGAGGGGATTAGCTTCGTTTATTCCTTTAAACCTAGAGATAAAGGTTACAGTTGGGATGATCTTGTAAACCAGTGGAGAATGAGACGTGAAACTATGAAAATGAAAGGAATCAAAAGTAAAGTTTTGATTGACAAACTTGTTTTTTACTTTGTCGACGGTGGAAAATTTTTAAAGGTATATGATAAAAGAGGTAGGGACAGTATAAGGATTTATGTTCTTGATGAAGAGGAACGAGCTATCTTTTTAGCATGTCAGGATGTTGTATCATATAAAACATTGCAAAAACATTTTCCAGATATCCCAGACTATAAACTAGCTGCTATACTCTATACTCTTGAGGACAATGGTCTGATATTTAGAGATGGTGATCGGTATCTTAGTCTTCCTCTTAGAGCTTATCCTGGATTTTCTGAGTTAAATAGAGGTGAAAAAGATAATCTAATTCTCAAAGAGGAATTGGATATTACTGGTAACTGATTTGTTTTTAAATATTTAGACTGTTTGCCATCGAGTTAATCTCTCTTACATTTTAACAAAAAGTCTGTACAAAAACCGTTATCCTACAAAAGTAAAATGATTTTTTTGTTTTTAGAATTTTGTAGGATTTTCTTGGGATGGGGGTTTATGTTTACTTATAAGATTTTTTAATTGAAAGCAGGAGAAAGAAATGAAAGAAAAAGATTGTTGGACTGAAATGTTGAAAACGGAAATGAAAAGGAGGTATTTATAGTTATGTATTTCTTCCTATTTGCATTTTCAATACTGGGGGCAGGAATAAAATATATTGATGATGCTTTCGATGAGAAAACCTTTAGTAAAAAAATAGCCATTGCTATTGCACCTGTGCTTGGTGTTTTATGGGCATACACAATGCTTATTAACGCAGTTGCAGCAACCATTCTTCTTGCCATTCTACTCGCTGTTCTCTTAAAGGGCAAGATAGATAACTATGCACATCTGGCTGGTTTAGCCATGATATTTCTTATAATTATCGTAGCAGGCGTTAAATTGATGGTACCTGTCCTGGTATTTCTTACCATAGCAGCTGTGTTGGATGAGGTAGGAAACGATTTTATCGATAAGAAAAGAGAATATCTTAACAAAGGCAGATTTTTGCACAAGTTTGTAATGGCTTTTTTTGATCAGAGATGGACACTGAAAATTGCAATTCTTAGTATCGCACTATTAGGTGTTATACCACTCTATTTCTTCCTTGCAATGCTTTTGTTTGATGAGGCATATCTAATGATGAGATGGTATAGCCAAATGAGACAAACGGCATCTGTAAAGCAGTCAGAGAAGCCACTCTCATATCTCCAAAAACAAGTATTTACATTTCTTACTTTCAACGTCATTTTCGTACTATTCTTCAGTATAATCACTCTTGCTTAATTAAAAGAAAGACAAAAAGCTGTTCTCTTTATTTAATAATCTACATATAGTCTAGGATATTAATCAAATGATGACTTATGCTAATAAGATCTCTTTTACTATCTTTATAAATTGTTCTGCATCTTTAATACCGATCTCAGCATCTTTTTCCTCTACGATAAACTCCAGGCCATATAGATTTTCATGTCTTTCTCTTCTGAGATTGTCAAGTGATTGGATCAGATAAGGAGGTATTTTATGGGAATATTTTTCTCTTAAATATATTACCACACAAATATGGCTTTTCTCCTGCACTCCATCCTTGTAAAGTAGAGCTCTGGCAGAGTGAAACATTGAGGTATAACTGTAAATTATACATACTTCAAACATGTCTTTTTCAAAGGCCTTTCTAGCTGTTTCTAGTTTGTTTTCCGCTATTTCTATAGATCTCTTTGCTTTATCTATGTCAGGTTGTATTTTTCTTAGCAATCTCTTCTCGAAGCAATCTTTAATATTCATTCTATCACCGGGAATTCACCATATAACGGTATACCTTTTGTCATAATTTCTCTATAAAAAGCTTTATCTTCTCTTGTTTTTTCTCTCCATTCAGACCATTTCATAATAATTAGATTTATTTTTCTTCCAAGTTTTCTTTCAAAGGATGATACATCCAATCTTTTCCTCTGTCCTATTATTAAAAGATCTATATCACTTTTTGAATCATCCTCCCCCCTAGCTGTTGATCCAAATAAGATAATGCTGGATATTGCTGGAATATTTATTTTAATATATTCTATTAAACCTGTATCTGTTAATTCTTTTATTTTGAAAGCTATTTTTAGATGTCTGAAGAAGAGATTTTTCATATTTGCTTTTATATATCTCATGTTTCCTTCTCTTTTTTCTAATACTATTTTTTCCTTTACTAGGTAATCAATTATCTGTTTTGTAGAGAATGTGCTTACCTTTGTTTTCTTTGAGAGTTTGCGTAGATGTATTTCTTCATAGGGGTTTCCAAAGAAGTATTTTATTATTTTCCAGAACGGTGTATCAAATTCCATAACATTTGTTATATGCACATAACGTTTTTTAAATTTGTTATTTTTTCTATAACAACTGTTTGTTTTTAAATAACAGATCTTATGTTTCTCTATTCACAAATTGTTTAAACTTATATTTTTTGCGTGTAGTTTTATAGCCACATAGTATATGAATAGGTAAAGTAAGCAGAAAATGTATCTGAATCATATTTCTCGTAGCAGTCTACAATTCATTCAATAAAACATGAAAATTTGATACGTTTTCTTTTTCTCATCTCTCTGACTATCTAACGTATTTTACACAGGATGAAAGTTTGCTGCATAGCCGTTACAAATCTCTGCTAAAGCTCCTTTACCAAGATCTTCAAAGTTTCTTTGAACTCCTCTGCAAATCTGTAAAAATCTTTCTCATCCAGATCTGTCAATAACAAGCTTTTTTCTTCTCCCCACTCAAATAAATCTTCATCTCTCTCGATCAACCTCCTTTTTTCTTCGAAGCTCTTTCTGTATCTTTCATACATTTTGAGTATAAATCTAGTTTTGTCTATAATCTGCGATTCAAGTTTTTCTATGTTAACTTTGTAATCCCTACATATCATGTAGATATCTACAAAATCCCTTGCCTTTATCCCTTTTCTCGTAAGTATGGCTCTAACCTTCTCACAGAGTATCTCTCTTATATCGTACGTCAAAAGCGTTATGTTTTTACTATACCCGGCATATTCATGTGGGAATATGGTTCTGAGATCATAGAGATTTCTCTCGTGAATCAAGCTTTTTATCTCTCTTTCCTCTGTCGGAAATAGTATCTTTTCAACAAAGTTAATCTGAACTTTAACAAATGTTTTATAGTTCAAGATTTCTGAATCATACCACAATTTAAAAGTAACTGTTTTGTTTCCACCTGCAAGCTCTATATATTTTCTATCGCTCTTATCAGATACAAAATCCGCATCGTATTTCTCCAGAATATCTCCCAATTTATCTATGATACCTGCCAGATATTTTCTAATATCCTTTTGTGACAATTCTCTGAAAACATCCTGCTCTCTCCATGTGAAGTCTATATCTTCCGAAAATCTGTAATAATCAAAGTATGATTTTATTAAACAGGTTCCTCCCTTAAAAAGAAAGTTTTCCCTGAAAAATTTATACTTCAAAAGATGGAGAAGAAGATTATGCAAAATAATATCTTTCTCTATCAAATCCTTCCGTTGAAATCCAATTATATTCCCTACTTCCTCTATGAACGATTTCATATAATCTCCTCAACTATATCCTTAACAGTTTTTGGATAATGTGATAGATATTTCCTTAATCTTGTAGTGGAGATGTTATCTGCATAGTCTGAGATATCCGTAATGATCTTTTCTCTGGGTTTTCCATTGTATCTCCATAGATATATCATGTCAAGGATGGTTTTTTCGAGATCTGAGTATCTATAGGTATCTCCAGTTATTCCAAAACGTGTCAATTCTCCCTTTAGTTTAACGAACTTGATTTTATAACCTGCTATATCTATGGGCTTATATCTGAATATTCTATCATTTATTACATAATCTATCGAAAAATATTCGTGCGTTACATTGTTCAGTTTCAGGGCAGTATAAAGGCCATAGTACCAGTTCTTTATACCCTTGATTTCAATACCTTTAGCTATTAGCTCAAGGTGAGAGGTATTTAACCTGCCAAGTTTAACCTCGTTAAAATCTTTGACATAGAAGATGCCTCTGAATATCCTCACCAGATATCCTGCTGAAATCAGATTCCTTACTGTATTGTAGTAACTCATTCCATACTCTTTGCAATATATTTTGATCTCTTCAGATGTTGCAAATCTTTTGCCCATCAAATGAAGTTTTCTCAGTACCTTATTCATAATGATATGTATTATTTTGTTTACATTTTTAAACATTGTGATATATATCAAATTGTTTCTCTATGAAACTTAGAGTTTTTCTGAAAAGTATAAATAACATACTCTAGAGTATGATACTTGAGAGTATGTTTATTGATGGAGCTGAAGAAAATTGATTTTTTGAATGTAAATGGAGTTTCCTCAGGATGAAAGAGCTACCTTGTCTATGATCTGGATGACTAGAAAAAGTTTTGTTATTGAAACTTTGCTTGGATACATTCTATTGAAACATTAATGTAAAAATTACAACAACTTTTTTAATTAGAATTCCATAATTACTTTGGGATGCAAATAGAATGTGATGTCTTAGTTGTCGGTGCAGGACCTGCTGGAAGTAGTGCTGCACGTTCAGCTGCTTTAAATGGTGCAAAAACCATTTTTATTGATAAAAAGAGAGAAATAGGTAATCCTGTTAAATGTGCTGAAGGGATAGGTAAATATCTTTTTCCTTATTTACCATTTAAAATACCAAAAGAACAATTGATCTGGAGAATAGATGGGATGTTCTTTTGGGCGGATGATATATCGATTGAAAGAGAAGGTAGCCCATGGGATGGATATAGTGTAGATAGAAAAAGATTTGATAAATGGTTAGCGGAAAATGCTGTTGATGCAGGAGCAAAGTTGTTTACGAATACCGAGCTTGTAGATCTAATCTTAGACGAGGAGAACAATGTAAAAAAGGCTATAGCAAAGAGGGAAAATCATTTTCTTGAAATAATCCCCAAAGTCGTGGTAGCAGCAGATGGAAGCGAATCCACTGTTTTGAAACTTTTAGATCTCTATCATCCAAAAGAAGGAGATCTTGCTGAGGTTTATTCATGGGAAATGAAAAATCTAGATTTGTATAAACCCAACTTTGAACAGATATTTTGTGGAGAGTTTGCTCCAAATGGTTATGCCTACATATTTCCAAAATCTAAAAATGTTGCAAATGTTGGTGTTGGTGGGATATATCTAAAAAAAGATATTAAAGATTATTTTGAAGAATTTCTTGAGATAGACCCTGTAAGGAAGCAGGTGAAAAATGCAGAATATGTTGTTGAGAAGTCGAAAAAAGCTGTATGGAATGATTTAACTGATAAATGGGTTTATGGAAATGTTCTATTGACTGGAGATGCTGCAAATCAGAATCTCAAACCCTTTGTTGAAGGTATTCTCCCCTCCATAATATGTGGAGATGTTGCAGGTATAACAGTATCGGAGAAAACAAAAAAAACACTTGAGAAAGATTATATTGATAATGTAGAAAAGATATTAGGTGGCCATTTTCAAAATTCTAAGAGAGTACAAGACAATATTTGGAAATTCTTTACTAAAAAGATTAAAGAAGAGAATTTGCTTATATTTTTCGATGTTATAAGTAATAGGAATTTAATAGAAGATTGAGGAAATATTTGGAGAAGATAATATGGAAATTAAAAGTGATATAGTAGTAATAGGAGCTGGACCAGTAGGTACTGCCCTCTCATATATAGCGGCAAAAAATGGAAACAATGTATTGATTGTAGATAGGAAAAACGAAATAGCATCTCCACTTAGAGGAGGAGAAGCTGTTAGTAAATTTCTTTTTGAAGAATTATGTTGTAAACTACCTTTGGAGGGAGTCTATCGATGGCCCATCGAGGATACACTAATATATACTCCCATCTCTAAAATAAGAACATATGAAGATAAATGGAAATCATTTATACTTGATAGAAAAGAAGTTGAAAATAAATTGACACAGGAGGCTCTTAATGCTGGTAGTAAATTAATGTTGGGAGCGACTGTATATGATCTTTCATTAAGTAAAAAGGGAATTACAGAAATAAAAGCAAAAACGTTGAATGGTAAACTAATAATAAAACCAAAAATTGTTGTTGGTGCTGATGGTGCAACGTCTACAGTACGAAGAAAGCTTTTAGGTAATGAGATTTACTCTGGTATAAAAGATTGGGGGTGTGCAATAGAGTTTGATGCCACAAATGTTAATTTTGATTACAAAAATACAATGCAGTTATTTATGGGAGAGATCGTCGGGGGATATGGATATATATTTCCAAAAGGTGAAAATATGGCAGATATAGGTGCGGGTACAAGACCATTTTATGGGAAAAATCCCCTTTTAGAAAAATCCCCATTAGAATCTTTTTATAAAATGATAGAAACCAATTCGGTCATGAACCGTCAATTAAAAAACTTCTCGCCTTTAAGAATCAAGGGAGGTATTATCGATCTTTCGAGACCTATAGATCCAGTCTATGGAAACACCATCTTGGTTGGTGATGCTGCTAATCAAAACTTTGCATATGTCGGAGAGGGGATTGTTCCTGGCTGGCAAGCTGCAATAATCGCTGCACAAACAATTAATAAAGCATTAGAAGAAGATTCTCTCAAATTACTTAGCAAATATCCTGTAGAATATGAATCAACTTTCATTGGACAAGAAGCAAGAAAAACTGTAAGAATTAAAGACAATATAAGTAAGGTTATTGCAATGGATATAAACCCTAAGATAAAATCTATACTTACTGCAATGCTTGAAACTGAAATTATCAAATGGGATGGAAAGGAGCTAAAAACTGCTCTTACATATAAAGACCCAAAAAAATTGATAGAATATGCAAAAAATCTTATTCATAAAAAGCAATTAAAAATAGAGATAGATACTAGATAATTGCTCCTGTTGGACATAAAATCTTACATTGCATCTTATCACAGCTATTACATCGATCAGGATGTGCCACATAAACAAAAAGATTTTCAAACTTTATTGCCTCAAAAGGACAGGCTGCGACACATGCAAGACAACTTATACATTTTTCTTTTTCTATGCTTACCATCTATTTCTGTATCCATTATTTGTTACTAATACCTTTTGCTGTATAGGGACTTATCACCAAATTTGTTGGGATGTAAACGGGCTTTCTTAACTCGATTTTATCATTAGAAAGGTTTTTAACAAGTAAAACTCCAAAATCGTAAGGAAGTTCATCTGCACCAATCTCATTGTAAGCTTTTCTCATCCATTCAACCCGTCTGTCAAATACATCCACAAACATCTGATATTTCTTCTCATTTTTTCCAGCCATAACTCTAAATAGTAAGTGTGGTGCAATTTTTTCTACATAATCTGGATGTACTGCAAATTCCAAGGGATGCTTTATTAAAATGAATGCATGAGATTTAGTATATTGTGGTTTTCCATACATCCATCCGCTCCACGGTGCGACAAAGAAAATAATTACACCCGCGATTTTTTTATTTACTTCTGCAATTAATCCCTCGGCACAGTATTTTTGCATAGTCTTTTTTAGAAGGTCTGTAGTATATCTTGGTGAAAATTCGAGATGTTCATTTTGAAAATTTATCAAATCTACAGCTGCTGGTAAGTCTTTATCTTTTATTTTTCTTATTTTTACGTCATTCAATGGTGATAATTTCGATTCATGTATTCGATATTTAAGATTATATAAATTTAGAGCAATTTTCCATAGTATAGATAGATGAAAATTATTTTCGTAAAAAATATGGATGGGTCTGGTTCCTCCACCAAACCAATTAATGCCACTTACTTTGGAGTAACCTAACTTTTTATATAGAGAACTATGTGTGTCTGCTTTTTCTTTATAATCCCACCCGAGGATATGTGTAAATCCTTTCTTTTTTGCTTTTTTTTCAATTTCTTGAAAGAGTGAAAACATTATTTGGTTGTATTTACTATCATACTTGGGCAAGATGCAATTATCGACAAAAAAACCGATTTTTTTCTTTTTACCTTTTACATAGCCATGATACGATAGTAGTCCTAAGGAACCGATTACCTCACCATTAGAGATGGCCAATAGTCTTATACTATTTTTTTCTATAGTATATCGATGTGACCATGATGGAATGCGGGCATATTCAAATTCTTTACGATTATTAAACACGGACTGATAAAAAAGCTTAAGCGCAGATTCTTCATAATCCTTTTTAAAGTCGATTATATTTATTTCCATATAGATCAACCTTTATATTCTTTCTTAATAAAAAGATGCTGTATTAAAAGTTTCTTGTAACAGATGTGGAGATTTTGCTACATCTTTTCTATGTTCACCAAGACCATAAAGAAGTAAGAAGTTTTCACCTACTTTTTGCATGATGCGGTTCCTTACCTCATATATTTCTTTTCCAAAAGTTTCAAGTCTTACTGCACATGAAGAAACTACCATAAACTTAGGCATTGCTGGCAGAGAGTTAAGAGATTCATCAACCGCCCCTATTAGACTTTCACCACTAGCTAAG